>JBHLND010000043.1:0-13198 GCA_048937485.1 Promethearchaeota archaeon | reverse complement strand
GTTGCCAAGAGCTCTGAACAGATTCTTAGTGTTGAGTCGTTCGACTTGGACTCCAACAATGGAGCAGTTCTTTCTGGTAGGTCAAATGCAACCCTTGAGCTGGTACATCGTACTTGTCCAAATTGCCAGAATAATACATTCGAGTCAAGATGTCCTGTGTGTGGGACCCATACAAAGATTCAGAAATGGTGTGCTCAGGATGGATGCGGAGTGCCCGTTGAGGAGTCAAGTGGAATGTGTCCCTACGGGCATGACGTGAATATGGTCCGATCGACGAAAGATACTCCTGTTGACATATACGCCTTGCTGGAGCGTACCAAAGAGGAGATTAAAGAACCGCAGTCCTACAACGTCCGTGCAGTCTTAGGACTTACTAGTGACCTAAAAATACCGGAATACCTTGGAAAAGGCATTCTCAGAGCGAAACATGATGTCTATTGTTATCGCGATGGCACTGCTCGCTTTGATGTGACTGATGCGCCCTTGACCCATTTTACGCCTTACGAGGTTGGAGTTTCAGTCAATCGCCTACGAGAGCTCGGTTATCTTTCTGACTACAAGGGATCCCCTTTGGTGTCAGACGACCAAATCCTTGAATTGAAGGTACAGGATTTAGTTATCCCCGAAAACGGAGCTGACTATCTTGTCCGCGTCGGACGCTTCATCGATGACTCTTTAGAGAAGATTTACGGACTTGAGAGATATTACAACTTCAAATCAGTAGACGATGTAGTTGGTCAACTTGTCATCGGTCTAGCTCCCCATACCTCAGCTGGCATTGTTGGAAGAGTAGTAGGTTTCACAAATGCCAGTGTCTGCTATGCTCACCCCTACTGGCACGCAGCGAAGAGAAGAAACTGTGATGGGGACGAAGATGCTCTTATTCTCGTACTTGATGCATTAATCAATTTCTCAAAAGAATACCTTCCTGCAGGACGTGGTGGATTTATGGATGCACCTCTTGTGCTTTCTGTGCTCCTCAACCCTGAGGAAGTTGACGATGAGAGTCACAATATAGAAGTATGCAATCGATATCCTGCTGAGTTTTATGAAATGGTTGCTGATGCCAAACACCCTAGTGTTGTCGAACACCTAGTTGACATTGTTTCATCACGCCTTGGTAAAGAAGCGCAGTACGAGGGATTCGGATTCACCCATGATACTTCAATGATTGACACAGGTCCCCGGAATACAAAGTACAAAACCTTAGGTTCAATGGTGGAGAAGCTGGAGGCTCAACTAGAGTTGGCTGTTCTCCTGGATGCTGTAGATGTGAGGGATGTTGCAGAGCGAGTTCTCTCTCATCATTTCCTCCGAGATATTCGAGGGAATCTAAGAGCCTACTCGACCCAGAAAATACAGTGTCGTAAATGCCACAGAGTGTATCGAAGGATTCCTTTATCCGGAGAATGCGTCTGCAAAGAGAAACTCGCCCTTACAGTCAGCCAGAAGAACATCTCAAAGTATCTAGGAGTTGCTGAAAAGATGATACGTGACCATGATCTGAGTGAGTATCTAAAACAGCGGCTAAGACTGATTAACTCGGCGCTCGACTCTCTATTTATATCTGAGCAGACCTCGCTCACAGACTTTTTTGATGTCTAGGCATTTCCTACTCGTACTCAAGTGCTGCCAATTTCATGAGATCCTTGTCCTCGATCATGCCAATGAGGCTATTGGTGGCAGAGAGAACTGGCGCCTGATCTATGTCATTCTTTCTGAAGATTCTAACACACTCTGGGATTGTAGTCACTTCGCTGACACTAATCAAATTCTTAGTCATCTTCTGTTTGACAGGAGCATCAGGAAGCCGTAGCAGTTTCTTGGTCACCACAAGAAAGTCCTTTGAAGTCCATCCCCATTCAACTGCAGTATCAGTTCCGCTATATGTCTTGGATATATTATCCTCAACCTCTACTTCAGACAGGCGAATGAAGTCGCTCACAGTAATCATGCCTGTGACTCCTCCATCCTTATTGACAATGACCAATGCATTCTTACCTGCCATCTCCATAAGTATGTAGGAAAGAGGCAAGGGTGTTTCCTCCCATACTGCAATAATCTGTCGTCGCACATACTTCTTGATTGGAACATCTTCATACTTCTCGTTTTCTTCCAAAACAGCCCCTAGAATGTCAGGGATTGCGACAAGACCAACTAGCTCGTCCTTTTCCACTACCGGAAGTCTTCTGAACCCTTTCTCGATGATGAGGTTAATAGCTGTCTTCAGACTAGTTCTAGGTGTGACAGTCACCGGGTCTCTAACCATGAGCATTGCCAGCTGAGTTTCATCTGCTTTCTTCAGCAAATCGCTTCTAGTTACCATACCGACTAAAGTCTTGGTGCTCTTCTTTACAACGGGTATTCCATTAATCTGCTCTTCAGCCATTAGCTGCAATACATCTTCTCTAGTACCCGGTACAGAGATGTAAATTACATCCTTTTGCATGCAATCAGATACCTTCATTGTTGGTTTTACTCCGGTAATGTAGAAATGGTGCAGTGTAACATTCAGTTCTACACCATGGCCCCAAGAGGTTCGTAATTAGCCATTGAACGTGAATAGGGCCCTGACGGTCTTTTGCTCTTTACCTTTAAAACGTTGGCGGAACCCCACTTGGAGCATTTCCAAGCCAGCCATGATTAGACTTCTCTTTACCAAGGATTCTTTTTGAACCCAAGAAGATATCCAAGTGCATTGCTTATCCAGTGTATTGCCAAGGTTGTCAGTATCAAAACTACGGCATAGATTGGTTCAGGCTGCATCAATGGACAGGCAAAGATAAGCCCCATAATGATGAATCCAAGTTGATCCAGCATTGGTGAGGGTCCTCCACTTTCAAGGTTGATTCTTCTCTTAAGGAATGATCCAACAGCATCTCCAAACAAGGCTCCAATTGAGAGTAAAACTGCGGAGGGGATAGTCATGAATAAGACGTACTCCATTGCAGGAGTGACCTCTACAAATTGAGCCAATAAAGGGCGCAGATATGGCGCAGCTAGAAACTGACCAATTCCTGTTGCTATCCCTGATACCACTCCTACAATGAACCCACGAATTGTCTTTCCATCTCCGAGCAATCTTCGCCCATCACGTAGAACCATTCCTCCGTCAATTGGTCTACCACCTCCAAAGATTACTGGAGTTGCATTAGCAATCCATGCAGGCAATCCAAGCCAGATTGAGAGTTCAAATATAGCTAGGGCTTCAAACATTGATGCTGCTCCTGTTCTGTGAACCACAAAGTGTCACATTTCACTGTTTCCGTTGGATATTTTTTCAGGCATCAAACCTCGCTCAGTCATATAGAGGACGCACTTTGAAGGGTCACCTTCTGGTCTGGCTCTGATTAGAACCCGTTCTCCTGTAGTTCTTCCCAAACTCACTCTAAGTACATAATCTGCCCAATAGTCTAGAATGTTCTTTGCAACAGGTTCAATGTCAACAATACCGTTTACTCTTGATCGTACTTGATTGAGCACTAATACTGCCATATCCTTCTGCCCGGCTAAACCTTTCAGGATTCCTGCTTGCCGATTCAATTCCCTATGATTTGCATAATTGGCGTCACGATCATCAAGGACAGCTCTATAGAGTCTAGTGAGCGTGTCAACAACAACAAGCTTTGTTCCCTCCTTGGCAAACAACTCAAGATCGTCAAAGATAGCCGCCTGTTCTCCAAAGTCATTCGGAATCAGAACTTGTATTTTGTCTTTCAATTCTGCATATTTCTTTCCTGAGATTTGCTCCAACCGCTCGACTGGTGAAGCCGGTTCAGTATTCACGTAGACAGTACTGACCCCGATTCTACAAGCTGCACTGACAAACTGAAGTGCAATTGTGCTCTTGCCGGAAGCTGCTTCTCCATACACATGAGTGAATAAGCCAGTAGAAACACCACCACCAATGAGCCGATCCAGAAGAGACACCCCTGACGGAAGAATCAAAACATCCTTCACCGTTCTCAATCTGGTCCTCAGTAAGTGATAAGCCTAACTCAGAAGGAGCAAAGCAATGGTTAGATATGACGTTGCAATAGCTACCACGAATCCGAAGGTCATGTATCTCATTGTGGAATTGGTCAAGACCCTTAATCTCAGTTTCATTCATTGCAACGCAACTGACCACCAATGCAAGGAGTCCAAGGTAATAATCACAACTCAATCTGAGGCATTGGATGAAGATATCAACCGTTCAGTGATAGTTGACGAAGATCTCAATCCCGATACAACCGCAATTGACATTATGGTGAAGATCTTGGCAATCTCCGATCCTCCGGAGTTTATGATAGGCATAGATCCTGGCATGCAATACGGAATAGCCCTCTTGATGAATGGAATTGCTGTCCACTCAAAGAAGACGCAATCACCTCGAGAATCTGCACTCTGCACGCTTTTCTGGAGTCGTCATATTCGGAAAAGATACAATCAAGAAGTCCTAATCAGAGTAGGTACAGGTTCACGTTTATACTCAGTATTGTACCTGCGAGCCATCAAACAAGAAAGCAATATGATACCCATAGAGCTCGTTGACGAACGACATACAACCTTTGTGGGGGGGTCTGATCAGTCATCTGCAATTCTAATTGCTTCACGTAAAGGCCGTTCTATCACCCAATCTGACTTCGTTCTAGAACCCAAGGCGGGATACATCAAGTCATTGAAACGCTTTGCACAACGATTCACTGGAGGTCGACGAACACTCTCAACTCAAGAAGCGCAATCAGTGCTAACTGGTGAGAAGACACTGGAAGCAATCTTGTCAGACACAAGCTAGCTGGCAAAGAAAGATTCAATCTGTTGTGCAATCATATCAGGCTTATCTGGGATTACCTGTGCTATCTCCTCCATCCAAGATGGGATGAATCTACGGAGATATGGAGTTGCAAACCGCTGATCCAGCATAACAATGACCCCCTTGTCATCAAGTCTTCTCACCGGTCTTCCAGCGGCCTGAATCGCCCTGGTCATGGCTGGCAAAACGTATGCATAATCTCTCCCTTTCCCATCAAATCGAAAGTCATAGTAGTTTATCAGTGCCTCAGTTCGTGGCGTAGGCTTCGCATACGGCACTCCAACTACCACTGCACTCTCCATTGTGGGTCCTGGAAAATCGCCTCCTTCAGAATTACGTCCTCCTTGCACTCCCAGAAGAACTGCACCACCTCTGGAACCCATCCTCTTGAAACCCTCTACAAGTGTGTCATTCTCTGATGTCTTCATACCTGCTTTTTCTTGAAACAATTGAATCTTCAGTCGGTTTCCAAGACCTGCACTGAGAAGCGACTTTGCTACTGAATAACTAGTGGCAAAGATTCCTGTGTTTCCCGGAGTTGCATGAGCAACAGCAACACAGTGATCCACCATCCTCTCAAACATTGCATTAGTTCTTGCTGAAAATGATGTGTCCAGTCCTTCTACAATGAAACACAACCTATTTTGCGCTGAAAATGGATTGCTGAATACTCTCCTAATCGCATCTGGACCGAATCCGAGCATCTCCGAATAGGCTGTCATCGGTGAGATAGTGCCAGAAACAGCCACAGAGCTGTGCACCATTTTCAGTATTGGATTGGTAACAACTGTAGGGTCGAGTGCTACTATATCAAGCGATATTCTTCTGGTGTCGCCTCGACCGATATCAGAGGCAAGAAAGAACGCATAGTTCTCACGATCAACAAGCTCCATCCATCTAAGCATAAAATCAGCCACGCGATATATGGATGACCGTGGAAACTTCCCAGACTTTAGAAGCCCACGCTTGATTTTGTAGCCTAGCTCTTTCATGTGTGTTAACACATTGATCTTTGGGTCCAATCCGGATAGATGAAAGGCATAATCATAGATTGATTCAGGATCTACAATAGTTTCTTCAATCACCCCAAGTCCTGAAGAACGTTCGAGGATGCATTTCGCTAGTCCTCTAGCAAATTCCTTTGTTGTTGAATCATTGTAAGTATTGGCCTCATTCATCGCAGACCTAACTGCATTAACCGACAGTGAATCACTTGCAGAGCTAAGAGCTGTAGGCGGAACATTGTGCGCTTCGTCCTGGACTAGTACCATTTTGGAAAGTGGCATTTCAAGCTCGGGCAAAAATGCCTCAAGTATCCATGGATCGAATACATAAAGATAAGACAATGCAACTACGTCTACAACCTTTGCCAACCGCTTGGCTAGTTCATAGGGGCAGATTGACCTACTCTTCGCTGTTTCAACAATATCAAGAGCTGTGAGAACCTTTCCAGGCATTTCCTCAAGAAGGTCACTGGGGCTTCCCATCTCCTTGAGATTCTCATAGTATACGCACCTTCCAGCTGCTTTCAGATGACCACAGACTTCACTGATGGGAGCTACTAGGTCAGCGTTCTCCAAGACAAACTGGTTTATGCACATATGGCGCCTTCCTCGAAAAGATATACCACTTACATCCTGCCGGTCGGAAATTGAGGCCATCTCTTCTACGACGCGATCAAGCTGTCTATGAGTACGGGCACAATATAGAATCTTGCCCTTTCGTTCCTTTACCCAAGGGAGTACACCAGAGAGGGTTGCACATGTCTTTCCGAAACCGTTTGGAGCTTCAGCACAAATGTTCGTGCCTGTCCTCACTGCTTCTTCAATGCCTAACATCATTTCATTCTGTCCAATACGCGGTTCCGGATATGGAAAGAAATCAGAATAGGTTGGTTTTGAAATCATGAGTCCCTCACATGCTGGATTAATGGTCGCCTGATAACGATGTTGCTCTAGCCCATCCTCCTGTACCTTGGCAGGGATTTATTGCCCACCATTTTCTATCCAGAGTTGATAGAAAATGGGTCTCTCAGACATTAGACAATTCGAATCTGATTCATCACGCGGAAAAATCAGGGTACGTGTAATGGACCTTGAGAACGGTCTTCTACTCATGATTACTGATTCTGAGAGGTATAAGCTAGGACTTTCTGCTGTCGCTATACCTCCAGGACAAGGGCGAACGGGCCCCACCTCTACTGGATTATTCTCAGCTGGATTGGATTCAACTCAAGTTCGCATTCTGGCCGAACGTGTTTCTTCATGGATTGGTCAAACATGTATGATTGTCGTATCTGTTGGCCCACTGGAGCAAGCCTTTATGCTTGAACTCCTAACAATCCTCAAGAACCACCTCTTGTCTTGATAAACTCAATTACTTCTAGAACCCATTTCCCAGTGGCGTCTGCTTCGAAAACTAGTTCGAGATAGTTCTCCCAATCGATTTCGCCATATGCGTTTCTCCAAGACTCAAACATCTCTCGAAGCTTGACATGCGCGTCTGTGTGATACTTGCAGAATCCCTCAGCATTATAGGGCGGTCGATTGCACACAGGACATTCGGTCATGAATCATCCTCTCCTGTCTTCTTGGTGCTCCTCGATCTCATCTCCTGCAAGGCTTTGAGGTCTTCCTGCCGACCAGGGCACTCGGCCCAGTTGACACATGTTTCCCAGGCACGCCTGCCAGATACGACTTTGATCATATGATGCGAACAGTATGGACACTGTTTATCCAGAGGCGCTATCTTTCCTTTCTGGGGGAGCGGAAATGTCTGATCACAGTTTCCCTCCTTATACTGGGAACATCCAATGAATCTCTTTCCGCTTTTTGGCGACCTAATTATAGAAAGAGTTCCTAGTCCACACTTCGGGCAAAGTCCAATCTCCTCGCTAGCCTGCCAGTACCCTCGAAGACCTTGTACCAATCCTTCTCCAATTGGCTCCTCGTGCTCACGAAACTCGTGCAGAATTTGCTGCAGCTCTTCCTTTGCCATAGTAAGAACTGCTTCCCGGTCATTCTTCTCTTCTCGGATAAGTTCCATCTCAATTTCCAGTCTGCGAGTAAAATCCGCCGACAATATCGCAGGGACATGACTCCCGAGTGTTTCAAAGAGTGCATAGCCAAGGGATGACATCTCAAAGCTATCACCTAACGTATACCCTCGAGACAGTGCTGAATCGACAATTGAAGCTCTTGTGGCTTTTGTACCCAAGTTTTCTTTTTCCAGCAGCTTGAGTAAGCTGGATGGATTGAAACGTGGGGGCGGAGGTGTGAATTTGTCCTCCGCAGCAACTGATGTTATCTCAACTCTATCTCCTTTGTTTATCGAAGGCAAATCTCTCTCAGATATAGCTGCATAGGGCTTGTAAACCTCAATCCATCCTGGAACCAATGTCTTGAGCCCTCTCAAGTGGAGCAAATGCTCATCTGTTGTCAAGTCAGCTCGAACTGATTCCTTTAATGAAGGATCATAGAATAGGGCAAGGAATCTTCTCACAATCAGGTCATAGACCTTCGCTTCGCTAGGAGTTAGTCTGGTGGTTTTCTTTGATCCCGTTGGATGGATTGCTGGATGCGCAGGGTCATCCTTCTTACCTTGAACTGGTACTAGGTTTCCCTTTGCAAGTACCTCCTCTGCAAATCCTGCGTACTTGGTCGTCTTTAACCCAACAAGTATCTTCTTTATGTCTATGCTGGGAGGTATCTTTTGACTACTAGTTCTGGGATATGATATGAGCGCATCAAGATAGAGCTTTTGCGAAATTGCCAAAGTTCTACTAGGTTTGAAGCCAAAATACCTATAGCTCTCTGATTGCAGTGTGCTTAAATCGAATGGTACAGGAGGGGCTTGCTTGACCGTCTTCTTGGTGATTGAATCAACTACAGCTGTGGCACCCGTAAGGTCATTCACAATACGAATACCATCTGCTTTCCGAGGTATCCGCTTCTTGGAATACTCCAGCTCGATCTCCTTTTTACTATGAATACCCTTGACATTGATTGCCCAGAATGGTGTTGGGATGAAATTGTTGATTGCTTGGTCCCTCTCTGCAAGAAATGCAAGGGTGGGACCCTGAACTCTTCCAGTTGAAACAATCTTGAACCATCCTGATGCTTTCTTAACTGCAAGAGTAAGCGCTCTTGTTAGGTTAATTCCATAAAGCCAGTCAACTTGGTGTCTGGTATGGCCGGCTTCAATCATTGGAAAATCCAGTGATTGTGAAAGGTTTTCATAAGCCTTCTGCAAATCCTCCTTAGTAAGGGTGGAGAAAATCATTCTTTTTGCATTGGAAGGCTCTGCTTTACACCCATACTTCAATGTGAGATACCCAATCAGACTCCCTTCAATATCAAAATCAGTGGCGACAATAAATGAATCAATATCTTTCGAAACCCTCTTGATTAGGTTGATGATTGGCTTGACGTGAGTTGCTTTCTTCACCACTTCATATTTGGGAACCCATTCAGTTTCAAAACGGGGATATGTCCAACCCTTTACGGTCTGGCGCAGTTCAAAGAGATGTCCCAATGCATAAGCAACAATCAGCTTGTCACCGTTTCTCTCACACTCAAAATATGAAGCTGACCTACTCTTCACTTCCTTTGGAGTTCCATTAGAGTCCAGCGCCTCAGCGATTCTCTTCGCAGCAGTTGGTTTTTCAGAGATTATCATGACTCTCGACAGTCTAGTTCGCCTCACATCTCATTTGTATGCAACGCTGATCCTGCGGTGTTGGGTAGTACATCTCTCCATGCCACGATAGTCTTAAAAGCAGACTGCAAAACCTGACCGTTCGAGGTCTAAAGCTTTGAGATACTGGTGGCCCCGATTCATTGTAAGGCCAAGAGTCCGCCTTAAGCGACCAAGGTTTGGCATGCCAACACGTCCGCCAGACACGGTAATCTTTGCTGTGATTTTCATTGCAGTTGTTTTCATCCTGGGCGGAAATATCTACACACTGATTAGGAATCCCCCTGCAATCGCTGGAAATCCCGCAGGAGGGGCCCCCATCTTGATCATACCCGCGATTGACCAACAACTAGGAATGGAGGGTATAGTTGCCTCAGTCGTAGTCCTAATTGGCTGCATAGGTTTGGGTTTGATATACTACAGCTCCAAATACGTGTTCCAGCCCGGTTATGCAACCCGTCTGATGATTCTAGGAATGATTCTTGCTGGCAGTGCATTCCTAGTATTTACCTACCTATTTGCACTCAAAACGAGCTAGAATATCCTTGAGACTGGGCTTATCGCATTAGAGTGAAATCTAGGTCCAATCTCCTTTCCAACTCAGCGATAAGCTTCTCTGCAATTTCCAGTTTCTTGCGTTTTCGAATGCCTGCCTTGTAGTTCCCCTGATGATACGGTTTTGACCAAAACCCGACAATATCACCAAAATCCATTCCTGCCAGAATGACACGTTTGGGATTATATTCTGCAACGACATAGCAGGCGCGGTCTCCATCTGTGAATCCCCCCCAAAGAAATACTTTCTCGGTAGGTTGCACTTGCGTACTTCCCAGAACAGGTTTGAGAACTGGCACAATTCTTCTTATCGCGTCCATGTTGTCTCCATGAGCATGCACAATGGGCAGTGCACCCTGCTTCACTGCTTCATGAAGGTCTTCACTTCTACCGTCCAAGTCAGTCACCAGAATATCACACTTTCTTCCCATCTTAAGAAGCGCTGACACAGCTCCATCTGCCACAACATAGACAAATTCCGAAGCCGATTCGGATGCATTGAGTTCTTGCAGATGGCGGTAAAGTGAGGGACCCGCACCACAAATCACGACATCTTTTCCTGCAATCAATGAAGCGAGCTTTTTGAGCAGAGGAATAACATCCTGATCATCTAGCATCGAATCTAGCAATGATGTTGCCATCATATCTGCATCGAAATCAAGATCAAGCTCATCAACAATGGTCATGTAATGAGGCTTCCAATCTGTCCAATCCAAGGGACTCACTCCAGATTTTTTTCTCGCTCATCCATTATTCTCATCATTCTCTTAGAAATATCCTCAAGTCCGAAAATCTTCATTTGCGCCAGTTTTCTAATGAAACGTCTTATCTGGAGTGGCGTGCCCATGACAAGAACATCAGTCTGCTTCATTCCGAAATCAATAGTTTCATGATGGTATGCAGCATCCCCTCCCAATGCTAGCATTTCCTGTTTTATTATCAAAGCACCAGAAGTATTTACATCACTAAGAAGAAAATTGAGAGTAACTGCTTTTCTCGAAAGAGGACGTCTGATTATGGAACCTGTGCCAATCTGGTTGATTATAATTTCCGCATCTCTTTCGTTGTAGGTGTTCAGAAGAGCCACGCTACCATCTTCATAGTGATCCCTTATCCTGAGTGTTTCTCCTACAGCAATAGCCATCCTTGCTTCCTTGACATCATGAGCCCGGACCATACTTACACCATGAGCAGCAGCTATTGATGTAGCTGCAACTGTACCAATCAATCTATCATCAGCGCTCGGCTGCTCTAACAAGGCTCCTATGAATGCCTTTCTCGATACTCCTACAAGCAACGGCTGACCCAAGAGTGTGAACTTGCGTAGGTTCCTTAGGAGTGCAAAATCCACATCAGTCGGTTTTCCAAAACCAATACCGGGATCTAGAATTATCTTGTCCCGATCAACGCCACCATCCTGAGCTGCCTGCAGGCTTCTCCGAATCGAATCCAAGGAATTGGTGAGGCTATTACATCCATTATCGCATCTAGCCATCAGAACCAATGGACTGGCGCTCTCGGAAACTACTTGGACCATATTTGGATCATTCTGAAGTCCAGAAACATCATTGACTAGAGAAGCCCCTTGATCTAGTGCAGCCCGGGCCACAATAGAAGACGTCGTATCTACGGAAATCGGTAGCTTTGTTTCATTATCAAGAATCCCTAGTGCCCAATTTACTCTCTCAAGCTCCTTTTCAGGAGATATCTTGATGGTGCCATAAATCTCGGCTGGAGCTGTCGATGCGCCTCCAATGTCTATGATATCTGCACCCTCCTCTTCCAACTGAGAAACAAGCTGCTTCAATTCCTCTTCATTGGTAGCGACAGAACCTGAATAGAAAGATTCAGGCGATAGATTGATCACTCCCATCACCCGGACTGGGTGTTTGTTTCCAACAACTAGGCTCCCTATCCGCACTTCTCGTGAGAACAATCTGAACAGCTCCAGTGCAGGCATAACGGAAAGGAAATAAAACCTAACCGAAAACCCAAAAAACATCAGCAAACGTGGCGAGATATCATGAGTGACGGTCTTCTGCGTACGCAGTTATTTGAATGGCATAAAGCACATGGAGATGTAGTTCCGTTCGTGGGCTGGGAAATGCCAGTCCGGTACACTGACATTAGAGAGGAGCACATGGCCGTAAGAGATTCGGCTGGAATCTTTGATACAAGTCATATGTCACGTTTCTTTGCCAAGGGCTCTCAAGCGTTAGAGTTTCTTCAGAGAATGACATCCAACAATGTTCGAAATCTCCAAGTGAATGGTGGTCAATACACCACCTGTCTTAACGAGCAAGGAGGAATTCAAGACGACCTTATGCTATATCGTATCACAGAGGACGAATACATCTGGGTCACAAATGCTTCCAATGGTCCAAAGATTAGTGCCCATCTCAGGAAACATGCCAAGGATTTCGATGTCGCGGTTGAGGACCGTACTAGTGAAATCACAATGATTGCTGTGCAGGGTCCGAAGGCTATGGCCTTACTAAGCAAGTTAGCTGGGCAGGATTTGAGCGAATATGGAAGATTCACCTGCAATCTAGTAAATCTAGCGGATCATAGTTGCTATCTGTGCAGAACAGGATATACCGGAGAAGATGGCGCAGAGATACTTGTTCTCGACACCCCCTTCAACGATACGGGAATAAAGAAGGCAGTCGCATTCTGGGAAACTCTTCTCCAGCAAGGTGCGGAGTACGGAGCAAAAGCCTGCGGTCTTGGAGCCCGCGATTCAACTCGTCTTGAAGCAGGCCTTGTCCTCTATGGGAATGATATCAATGAGGAAACCACGCCCCTTGAAGCTAGAATTCCTTATGCAGTCAAATTTAAGGTTGACCCACATTACATCGGCTATGATGCTCTAAAGCAGCAGAAAGAAGAGGGAGTTGGCAAGACTCGTATTGGCTTGGTCATGAAAGATCGAGGTATTCCAAGGCAACACTACCCCGTTCTCCTTGACGGAGAGATTATTGGTGAAGTGACAAGTGGAGGGTTATCCCCAATACTTCAGAAGGGAATTGGACTAGCATACGTAACACCGAATATCGTTGAACAAGAGCAGATTATTGAGATTGACATCAAAGGTCGCATTAGAACAGCCGAAGTCACAAGCTGGCCCTTCTATGACACTGAACGGTATGGTGC
>JBHLND010000349.1:0-3239 GCA_048937485.1 Promethearchaeota archaeon | reverse complement strand
ACGAATCTTGGGTTCGCAAGTAGGGAGAAGTCGTAACAAGGTATCCGTAGCGGAAGCTGCGGATGGATCACCTCCTATGCTTTTCACCATTCAATGGTGAAAGAAGTAGAGGCGGCGGTGAGATAGAGTATTGGGGGATTACCCAGTTGCTCATTGCTGAGCACCCTTTCATTTTTCCGAAATTGATTCAATATTAGCAGAATCTGGACTTGTTAATTTATAATATAATTGAGATTCTTATTCTTCACCATATATTCAACTTTCGAATAGAGGTGATATTGATGCAAAATCTAAAACTGAAAGGAACACATTTCGAAATTGGTAAAGCATTTGGAAAATATAGACGAGGGTTGGACAAATACAAGATTCCTAGTCAGGAAAAGCTTGAGTTTGCTCTCAAATGTGAGGATGTAATGAAAGAATATGCTTGGGATTTACATGATGAGCTTAGAGGTTTTTCAGAGGGAATAGGTTTGAATCACGAATCTGTTCTCGTAGGCCAGCTCCTCCATCATGAGATTTCTGGTTGCAATCTTTTCTTCTTGAGGGGAGAAAAGACTGAGAACGGGTATCCAATCTTCGTCAGACACATGGATTGGTTTGAGAATGCTTTGCAACTTCTTTTACTCCTTGAAACAAGACCTAAAGGAAAGAATGCTGTTCTTGGCCTAAGCTTCGCGGAAATTGGCTGCTATGATGGAATAAACTCTGATGGTCTAGCAGTAGGTGCGGCATCAGTTCCCTTCTTCACAGGTCAAGGGAGTGTGGGTCTCTTGAATAGATATGTGATTAGATGGTCTCTCGACAACTTCTCCACTGTTGAGGAAACAGTCGACTATCTGAAGCGTATTCCTCATGCAGAAGCGAATAATTTCCTAATTGCAGACAAGAATGGGACATCTGCTCGTGTGGAGGTTACTCCTACTAGTGTTCAGGTCAAGGTGTCAAGCGAGGACATCAACGTAGTTAATAACTTCTTCATACTCCAAGGCACAAGAGAATATGATAGTATGCCTAAGAATGATAGATCTTGGATGTACCATGATAGAATTCATACTTGGTTCTCTGCAGCTGGAGATAAGATTAACTTGGAACAAGTCAAAGAAGTCTGTCGGAGTCATAGGATGGGAATCTGTGAACACTTGCAAGATCCACTTGGAGGTACTCTCTACTCTTGGATTTCTGAATTAGGAACCAGTACTATCCTTCTAGCAGTTGGCTATCCTTGTTTGAATCTCTACATGTCCTACTCTCTTGCCTAATAATCTCAGATTGTGATGTCAGCTTGTCCTATCTTCGGACAGGGAGAGATGCAGGCTAATGGTCGGGGTTGGCTATCGGGACCTTTCCCTAGCCTTTGCTGTTGAGCCACCCTTTCATTTTGACACTCATTCGCGCGCTAAGCTTGTCTTGCAGTCCTTCGGGACTGCGAGAGAGGTGCAGACGACAACGGGATAGGGTGTAAAAGGAACTTGATTCCCTAACGCCAGATTGGCACTTGCCATTGCCTACATTGCTGAGCACCCTTTCATTTTGCAGTGCTTGGTGAATGAGCAGAAATCACCTTCGACGGCGTCTTGATTTCTCCTTGGCGATTTTCTTCAGAATTGCTCTCATCTTAATAGAGGCTTTAGGATCTGTCCCGTGAAGGATTCTGGCACATGAGCAATCTCTTCTGGAGTTCCTGTTGCCACTATCGCTCCGCCATCCTTTCCACCCAATGGTCCTAAGTCAATCACATAGTCTGCACTCTTGATAACATCAAGATGATGTTCTATAACAAGCACCGTATTTCCTGCATCTACTAGTTGATTCAGACAGTCTAGCAGACGTTGGATATCCGCAAGGTGAAGACCTGAAGTCGGTTCGTCCAAGATATACAGATTGTCCCGTTCGCGTTTTATCTTCCCAAGTTCTCGTGCAAGCTTGACTCGCTGTGCTTCACCACCTGAAAGTTGATTCGATGGTTGACCGAGTTTCAGGTATCCAAGTCCTAACTCGTACATGGTCTCCAGCTTATGTTTGATCAATCGTACATCCTCAAAGAAGGTCATCGCTTCTTCTATAGTCATATCCAGCACATCAGCAATACTCTTCCCCTTGTATTTGACCTCTTGAATCTCCTGAGTGAATCTAGTCCCCTTACAAGCTGGACAGATACTCTCTACATCTGGCATGAACTGCAGAACAGTAGTGATGATTCCCTCTCCCTTACAATCTGGACAACGCTCACCAGTCTGATTGTTGCTGAAGTCTGAATACTCAAATCCACGCTCCTTTGCTTCTGGGAGTTCTGCAAAGAGACCACGGATTTTATCGAAGACTCCTACATATGTAGCAGGATTTGATCTAGAAGACCGTCCAATGCTTGATTGATCGATATAGCGAACATCCTTCAAATGTTCAATCCCTTCAATCTTATCGTGAGGTCCTGGAATGATTCGTCGATCATAGAAGACCTGCTTCAGTCTCTTATGGATAATGTCATCAACGAGACTCGACTTTCCACTCCCACTAACTCCGGTAGCACACACAAGCAATCCCAGTGGGATTTCAACATCGATGTTCTGCAGATTGTTAGTTCTTCCCCCACGAACTCTAAGATTATGACCATTGGTTTTACGTCTGTGTTCAGGAACTGGTATTGTCTTTGAACCAGAGAGATACTGACCAGTAATCGAGTCTTCTGCAGCCTCGATAACATCAATTGTTCCCTGAACCACAATTTCCCCTCCATGAATTCCGGGACCCGGACCCATTTCGATGATATAATCAGCTGATCGCATTGTATCAACATCATGCTCGACTACAATGATGCTGTTTCCGATATCTCTGAGTTTCCTCAAAGTATTCACGACCTTCATCGTATCCTTAGAGTGAAGTCCAATTGATGGTTCATCGAGGACTACTAACATTCCCATGAGTTCTGACCCAATCTGTGTAGTCAGTCGAGTTCGCTGAAGTTCTCCTCCACTAAGGGTATCAGCACGTCGATTCAGGCCTAGATAATCCAGCCCTATCTCAATCATGAGATCCAATCGTTTCTTCACTTCATCAACGATAGGTCCTGCAATGTGCTTCTTCTCTTCATCAACCTGCACCGAATCCATGAATTCTCGTAAATCTCGAACAGACATCTCACCGAAGTCATAGATACATTTCCCATTGATTCGAATGAACTGACGAGTCTTCCTGAGCTTTGTACCATGACAGTCAGGGCATTCCTTCTCAACCATGAG
>JBHLND010000348.1:0-3251 GCA_048937485.1 Promethearchaeota archaeon | reverse complement strand
AAAAGTCCAATCTTCGACAGAGATATTGGCAGGAGCATGAAGAGGTTTCGTCAAGTTGCCATACATTGTGTTGTTATAATGAATTATGACGGTGATCGTGTAATTCTTGGGGTTCGAATCGAACGCATGCCAGGATACTGCTTCACCAATGGCTCCGAATTCAATACTCATATTGCCAGGACTTTGAATAATTGGCGCCGTTGTATCAGGCACTACAGTCACATTTACTAGACTGGTTGTGTTGAAGCCTATTGTGTCATTCACAAAGATTGTGTAGATATACCAATGGGATGCGTTCAGTCCATCAACATTGATTGAGAAGTTCGTTCCATCCCAATCGCCGCTCTCGATGACACTCTCATTACTTGTAGGTTCATTTGAGTACATTGAAACATTGTAGAAATCAGGATTGGTCTCTGTGAAATTCCATTTGATATAATGACCAAAGCTGCCTTCTTCGTAGGTGATGTTCGCAGGTTGTTGGATCAGGATAGGGGCGGTTTCATCAGGTATAACATTAACCAGCACTTCATCGGAAACTGAATCCCCAGCAGTATCAAAAACAGTGCAAATGAAAACGAATGTGGATGGGACTTCATCAGGCTCATCTAGGAAGCCTTCAGGGTACAAGTGATTCAGAAAGACAGTGATATCGCCGCCGCCCCACGGTGCTTCTCTATGGACAACGCCATCACGAGTGATTGAGTAATTCTTTGGATTTGTGCTCGTTGGATGCCACACTATCGTTTTACCGAGCGTACCATTCTCAAAGGTGATGTCGGCAGGAGAGTCGATTGTGGGAGCAGAGAGGAGAAACTGGTTCCCGCGGTGTGGTGCAATTGGGACAAGAGTTCCACCCACTACAGGCATTAGCATAAGAATAGCAAGCGCAATGCCAAGAACTCTGCTTCTCGTGCTACGTGTCACCATCTAGTTTACTTCCTTCTGAGACCGAGTAGGAACTCAGTGACCGCTCGAACTTAGAGGCCCGGTTTTATACTTTCTGTTAGGAAAGGGTCCGTCAAACGAATGCTCATAAGAGAGCTTGTTGTCATTTGAAAGTAGGAGTTCTACTCTATCCGCAAGGGGAATTCTAATGCCAAAGGCGATGTATTCGATATTCTGGGATGACACACTGGGGCCAATGGTAGGTAGGTCGTATCCTGAGCACAAAAACTTGAGTGGAGAAGAAGCTCTCAGCATATTCATGGGTCATGGAGTGAATCAAGAAGCCAAAATGGGATATACTAAGCTAAAACGGGGTCTTGTTCTTTCATCTATGCTCGCGCCAAATTGCATTGCCGTCTTGCTGGATGATGACGATGATCATGCTATGGTGGAACGGAACCTTGAACGTCTGGTCCCGGAAATCAATCTTGACGCAGATGATTGGGACAGAGAAATACAGCAGGCATTTGAAAGACTATTGCAGTTGATCTCTGAAGCATCAGGTCCAAAACTGATGAAGGATCCAGAGGTGCAGCAATTCGTTGAAGACCTCGCCAAAGGCCGAATAGGGGAAATCACACCAAACCATGTTCTTCGAGGGATTGCAAAGTATCCGCGAGCTAGAGAGTATTTTGGGTCGAATGACAACGAAGTGGAGAGAAGGCTAAGAGACTTGGCTGATGCGGGGATTCTTGTTCCAAAGACATATGGCAGGAGGGTTGGATGCAGGCAATGCGGCGGTGAAGATGTAGTCATCACACTCCTGTGTCCATCATGCAATTCAAGCAAGCTTCACAATGTGTATTCCGTTTTTTGCCCTCTATGCAGGGAGCTAACGCATTCAGTGCTGGAGGATGATTTGGAGGAAGTAACGTGCCTAAGCTGCAAGAAGCCGATGAAGGTTGCTGAGCTCGCTGTTATTGATGTAGAGCCGCTTTGCAGCGATTGCGGCACAGCAACAAATGAGCCCAAAATTGTGTTCACATGTGCCACATGCAATACTAGTCTGAAGGGAGCAGACCTCCTTAGTGGTACGGGACTTGGGTACTATCCCAAGAAGCCTTCGAGCAAATAAGGAATCACTACTTCTTCTTCAGTGAAAGCCTCCTTATTGCATCTCTTGCGTTTCTTAGTATGATTTCAGCTTGCTTCTCACTCAATCCTGCCACCCTCGCGGCGAGGCGTTTCGGCGTTTCACCAGCTAGCTGCGCAGCAGATTCGTATCCAGCCTTCCGGAGCTTTTCCTCCAGAGCACTTCCAATGCCCTTTACACGCTTTAGTGGAAGCATCTTCTGAAAGTCGTCCCCAAGAAACTCGTTGAGTTCCTTTTCACTCATTTCCTCGGCAGTATCAATTACATCCAGCTGGCTCTTTATGGATTCGAAATCTTCCTTCTCCAGAAATGCCGCGACAGTGCGATCAACCTGCTTTTGATCGAAGTCCAGTGCGAAATCCTCCATTTCAATTTCGTGCCCCAATATTTCCGGCAACTGGGCAATCTGCCATAATGCAACAAGTGAGCAGAAGACGGAAAACGGACCTCCGATATCCCCAACCCAAGCTGGAGGATTACCTAGCGGAACGCCTAGGTCAGCGGCGTAGAACAGAGCCATATATCCAATAAAGAATAGCCATGCTAGCGAGATTCTGAGCCCCTTTCTCTTTGCAGCACCAAGTTCGGTCCATATGAGTAGGAGGCAGAGACCTAGCAGATACCCCTCTATAGTTCTCTCCCATGCCAGAAGAGGAAGCGCATGAAGGACCTGGTGACCCATGTCATCAACAAAATAGAAGACCTCTCCAAATATCGAGAGAAATCCGAAAAGGAGGACCGCTGTGCTAAAGGCCATTTTCCGGCCCCGTAGGTCAGAGAGAAATCCGGCAACAATTGCGCCCGCCATCAGAAAAGCCAGCTGGTAAAGAATGAGTCCATGAGGGTTCGTGCCCAAGTCCATTTGAGCCTTGATGAGAAGAGTTTCGGCAATAGGAGTGGTGGCCAAGTTGAACGTAGTCCGGATTCCGAATTCAGTAGAGAAGTACCAAAGAATATGGGCGGCAAGCAGCAGCGCCATTGGAATGAAGTATTTCAAAGCACTATCCTTGACAGCTAGGGGGTAGCGCGGCATTTTCCATGGACGATTTGCTATGCTGGCAGCTATACCCATAATAACAACAATCTCTGGTATGGGCAGGTGTGTAGGAAGTAGTGCAATGCTGGGTTCAGTGATGATGACACCGACAAAATAGAAAGCAATTGATAATACTAGGAATAGTCCTGCTATCCTTCCACGAAACTTCACAAC
>JBHLND010000042.1:0-13348 GCA_048937485.1 Promethearchaeota archaeon | reverse complement strand
ATTGACCAGACATGTTTTTGCGTGCTCACGTTGTAGTCTGGATCCGGATAGCCTTCAAGGACAATGTATCCATTTCTTATTACCAAGTAGGAAAGCAACGTAAAAGAATAGTCCTCTATCGCATCCACAAACTCATCAAGAACCGTGGAGTTCATCCCCTGTTCTTCAGGTGTCGAAGTGAGCCATCCAGTCGTTGGCCAATAGTCGCGAGCACTCGTAGACACATTTGGCACAGAAACGCCCGGATGTGCATTAGGCATGAATCCCAAAAGCCCAATAATGACTAGGATAATCAGTGATCTCCCTTTTCCTCTTATCAACACAATCTAACCCCGCGATAAGATATCAGCGTTGACTGTAAATGTGCTGATATTTTCAATCTCATTTACATAATTGAGCTATGTATTAAATTATGCCTCTCATCGAAGAATGAAAATCAGTTTATCAAGCTGAGGTTTTAAGAACAACATCACACTACCTACTGAGCCACGGCGGCTTCTTCGTGTCACGCCTAGAGATTCAATATTAACATTGCTGTTTGGATTCCCGTCTGAATCGGAACTCAGAATTTACCTAGGTCACGGAGTGTCAGCCGATTGATATCTCGTTTGTAACTCCACAGTAGAAACACTCGACATCAGTCATTCCAGATTTTACCTCAAGAGCTCCTCCGCAATTTGCACATAGGAACGCACCAGTTTCAAGAGTTCTATCAATACGCAGGGAACCACGTTGTATTATCTTTCGTGTATGCAGCCCTCTTCTGATGCTTGATCCGAAGAACATCCCTGAGCAACATACACTCAACAGAATCCCGAATAAGGCCGCGACGACATCCATGACTGGTAAGAAAATCAGGAGTATGCAGCCAGTAAAAACGAGCGAACCACAGATATTGCTTCCAAGTGTACTTGCAGATTGACACTCCTCAGAGCACCAAGGTCCTCCCTTTCCTCTCACCCAATAGCGGCTCTCTACAATTCCGCACCATTGGCACCTCATCACGCTTGATTTGTCAACAGCAATGTAGCGGTGACTTGACGGGGCCAAAATGTCCACCTTCAGTCTTTGCTACTCTCGGATGAAGATAAGCTCTTCCTCAGACCAAGAAACTGAACTCTCATGCATTTTCTGCAACTGAATAATTTGTGTGACGCCCCCATGCTCAATGGATAACGCGAATCGCCTGCCGACGGGCACACACGATTCTATTGTGTTTTAGGAAACACAACTAGTCTAAAATCCAGAGAAACAGTACCGGGAACTGGGGATTCGGTTGAATGGCATGAACGTCAATACCGCATTCGGAGTGGCAGTCGTGGGACTTCTAGCGCTGATGGTTGTAATTGGTCTCTTGCCTACCTTTGCTCCTCCAATGGAACCCTTACCGCCCATCCCCCCGAGTGATACACCTCCGGATAGCATTGATTCTATTGAAACGCTCCAAGTTGGCAGTCTATTGCTTAACACCACTGCAAATGCCACAGGAATGATTCCACATTATGGACTCATGATTTTTCGCCTATCTCTGATAATAAACATCACAAACATCGGAAGTGAGGCTATCAGCGACTTCCGGGCTATCAGAGTGAGTGTCTATAGTACTGAGAACGAGCTATTCTACACATTCCGTTTCCAGAATGATTGGAATGCTACAATTGAAGCAGGAGAATCGGTTGCACTCTCCTACCAGAACTATCCAACTAGCGTTGAGAAACCCTTTGAGCCTTGGGATATCTATGCACGCGTACTTGTAACGTTCGATGTGAATAGAGAGGTGATTCTCACCACTCCACTCATCTTCGCCATCTATGCCATCGAATAGTTCCATAATCAGAGTCTAAGATCGTTCTCTTTTCTTTCGTATCGTGGGCCCATACTTGGCAATAACAAGAACTACAACGAGGATGATCACAATCCCGAAGATTGTGGCACCCAATGCCGCACTGAGAAACATGACACTTGTACTAGCAACGTAAGTTTCCCCGGCATTGTCTACTCCAACGAGCGTGATGTTCGTCGCACCGGCTGGATAATCATCTGTGCTGAATTGCCAAGCGATAGTGTTGCCAGTTGCAAAATGCACTTGTTCTCCATTGAAGTAGACTGTAAGGTTCTGAACAGCTTCTGGACCACTTCCATGCAGAGTAAAAGTTCCTTGAATAATGCCTCCAAGGCCTATTCCGAAGTTTCGAGTCAGAGAGAGCGTTAGGTTGCTCTGTGCTGCGATTTGAACAGGACCGCAGACACAAAGACCAGCAGTTATCAGCAGAATTCCGAGCAATCTCATGGTTTTATGGGGCCGACGAGTTCTCCTTGACATCGGATTCACATATTCCTGCTGCTCTTGGTAAGGTATCCATTAATGTGTCGAACCAAACTGATAGCGAGGTGAGTCGAATCATGTATCTTCCTCGCAATCACAGCAAACGTATTCATTAGGAGAAAGCCCTGCCTGTGTTTGAAGCTTTCATCCAAGATTGCATCCGCAGTTTCAGTCCCATATCACTTGATTCTGACCAACAATACGCCTCCGATTTCAGTTCAAGTCACGATATAGTCCTGTATGAGAGTATATTAGCACCTATTTCATTGTCACCGAGCGACTTGAGCGTGATTATGGCAGGATAAACTCGAAGATGTTGTCCATCACCATCATGATGACAAAACCAATCATTAGCCCCCATGTTGCCAAACGTGCATTTCCTCCTGCATGACTCTCCGGAACCATCTCCTCGCCGACAACGAAGATCATTGCACCGGCAGCAAAGGCTAGACCAAAGGGCAGTAGAAACTGAGCTATTGTGACGCCCAGAATCCCTCCAAGGGGCTCGACAAGTCCAGTGAGAAGTGCAAGTCCTGCAGCGTTCTTCCTTGAATAGCCCTCGCGGACTAGAGGTGCTGCCACGGCCAGACCCTCAGGCATGTTCTGTAGCGCTATTGCAATAGCTACCGAAGTCCCTGCTATGAAGTCACTACCGCCAAAAGCAACGCCCACAGCAATCCCCTCTGGGAAGTTGTGTATTGTTATTGCCAAAACTAGTAGCCAGACCCTGGCCATAGTGGAAGATGGCCCTTCCTCTCCCTTCTTGAAGTGTTCATGTGGAATATATCTATCAGCAACATGAACGAAGAATCCGCCCAAGCCAAAACTCAAACCCACAACAGTGATTACCTCGACCCAGTTGGAAACAAGGTCAAGTGAAGGAACGAGTAGACTAAAAGAGGATGCTGCCAACATGACTCCAGCCGCAAAACCCAGCATCAGGTCAAGCGTTCTTCGACTGAAGTCACCTCCTAGCAATACAGGAATGGAACCTAACCCTGTTGCTGTGCCCGCCAAAAGGCTTGCCATGATTCCTGCAGATATTGGGTCGGAGAATAGTTGCATGGTGCAGAGCGGATTGCCTCAACTCTTCTTAAAGCACACGGAGTTACCATTTTAAACATCTTCGAAGTCTATGACCACTTGACAGAGTCACAATCCCAATCTCTAAGAGTTTTAATTAGTTCTCCAATGTGATGCGCAGTGTGCCGCAGAAGATATACAAGTCTCTCAAGCACGGAACCGAACCAGTAGAACCCATCCTTCTTCAGTAGGTCTTCGGCGCTCATGGACTTGAGCACACCTGTCAAGCGCCCCCGTGTTTCTTCTAGATAGGCCCGGACGAGGTCCCTTGTCAGTTTCGGGAGAATCTCCTTCTCGATGTCTATACCCTCTCTCCATCCGTACCCAGCCCGTGCCCCCCATTTCATAGCATCTGGATCACTGCTCATGTAGAATTGAGCTGTTTCGACTACATGATATGCTGTCAAAGAGAAGTGCCATTTACCGACTCCGCTGTGCCACTTATCATCAGTAACTGACGCCATGGCAGCTTCTAGCATCTGCCAGCAACTTGCGAATTGTCTTTCCAAAGATTTGGTGATCAGCTCGGTTGACAGTTTAGAATTCATTGCAAGCAATTATTGAGAAAGAGAGCAACAAGTGTGTTCCGATTGGAATGTGAAAGTCGAGAGTGGTGGGCCCGTCGAGATTTGAACTCACGAGGTTATGTAACTCCATCGACTACAGAAAGTCACGATAGAACTAGTATGAATTAGTTGTAGAATGGAATTGATTAGTTATGTATCATTATTCTCTTGATAGTTTTGCCTATATTCAGTTGAGAATTCTTGCACCTTCACACAATTACCGAAGTATTTTTAGCATTAGGAAAAGACTCTCAGTTTCGTGCGTGGTAAAACTGAGGGATCTTCGTAATATATGGAAGATGCATGATAGACTAGTTGTGAACAATGGTCAGACTGAGTATCTGTTGACAAGAATAGATAACCAAGGGAACACTAAGCCATCGAGAGAATACTTCCGGTTGTGGAATCCGATTAAAGTTGAGGGCGGAAGAAAACCCGCCCACGATTCGAATGGGAGCAAAGAGGATTTCAATATCTGGACAGACAGCTGGTTTGATTGGCCAATGGTTGTACAGAGTAGGATGAATGGCAACTGGGAGGATTATAATAGACTTGTCACCATTCAATCAGCCTACTGCCCTCTAAGCTGCTGGCATTGCTACGTTGAAGATGAATTTAAGGAAGCTAAGACGGAAAACTCAGTGTATGCTTCTGCAGGCGAGATTCTTGAAGGATTTTTCGAGCAGAAGGAGCGAGACGAGCAAAATGGGGAGATAGACAGAGTCATTCGAGTTTCTGGTGGTGAACCCCTTCTAATGCCTGAAATGACTCTAGAACTGCTTGAGAGGTTAAGGAGCGGAGGCCATGATAAGGAAGTCTTCGTCTGGACTGACACTAACATGATTCCACTAATCAGAAATGATTCAGGCGACTTACCAATAGAAGACTGGATAAATCTTGACAAACTCAAGGAATTCCGGAACTTCTGTCTCTATCCCTGTTTTCATGGTATTTCTCCATCAAATTTCACATGGATAACTGGATGTGACAAGAGATATTTTGATGGTTTCTTTGATGTCCTTGCACTTTTAATTGACAAGAGGATAGACTTCTATCCCACTTTTGGTTCTAATGTGTCAAAACCGGCAGATGTTGAGCCCTTCTTCAATCGTCTAGTTGACATTAATGAAAAGCTTCCTCTTCGTTTCGCATTGATAGAATACTCACTGAATTATGACCCTGTCATTGAAAGAGTGAAACGAGAGGAGCGCCCTTATGTACTATACAACAAGTTATTGGTGATTAAAAGATGGAATGAATTACTAAATAGTAGATATAAAAAGGGGTATGCTGAAGAGCCTAGACATGAGGTGAAATTGTGGTGAGGAATACAAAACCAAAACCGATTATGTTATTCAAATCAACTTACAATCCAGAATACAAGGAATCAATACTAACTTTGATGAGTCTGCCCCTCAATACTACTCATTTGGTATACTATGATAAGAAGTGGACCTCACCTGAGGTGTGGAAACTTGCAACCGAGCGAATAAGTTCGATAAAGAACGTTGAGGCATACCTGATTTTCTTCGATATACGGGCCAAATCACCGATGTACTACCCATTGTTGAAATGCTTTGTCTATGATGCCGGAATAGATGGTGATGTGCTACAGATTCTTTTGAAGGTGACTGGCTATTTCCGATATGATGAGAGCCAGTTGCCCGACTTTAAACAGCAACTCGTAGATGCATATGGTGAGGCCAGAATTCCTCCTGCAGAAAAAGGCTACTTGCATTTCTTTGAAGACAATAAGATACTAGAAGGATTTGAACCAACTGATGAAGATGAGGCGTGGAATAGACTTGTCGAAATTCTAACTATGAAAACCAATTCTGAAAACTTCCGTGATGCCGTCTTTTTCAAACTCAAAGTATCCACGGAGAGAGATCAGTTTCTTGAACAAGTTGATGCTCCAGATGGACCACATTACAAAGTAAGTTCTCAATCAAGATTCCGAATTCATCGTCATTATTATGGCCCACATTGTGAAACATTGGACAAATCCGAACAGGATAATTTAAGTCTTGAATTTGATTTGGGTCGTTTCTTCTATACAGAAGACCAACTTCCTGTTGTGATATTGGGCTCGCGATTAAGACCTGGTATGGTGAACATTGAAGTTGAAGATACAAAGCGAGATGACATCGTTGCCAATATTAGAATAAAGGAAGTACAGACAAAGATTTCCTATCCTAAACCTACTTTACGCTTCAAGGTGTATCGAAGTGGATGGAGAAAGACCATAGAATATCTATTCATTATAGGGTTAATTCTCCTTGCCACCCCCTCGTTAATCGACATTATTCCAATAACAGATGCAGAAGTGATGCGTGCACTTGCTAGTCTTGGTATTCTTGGAGGAATTCTCTCTGCTTTAGCAAAGTTCAAATCGTAAGTAGGAGAATAAAGACCTTCGAGCTCTCTGTACGACTATATTCGGAGAACCAATCCAGTGACTAGGAAGGAGTTCGGTATTGACTGCACTGCTTCAGTCACATCTCCTACAGCTCTCGATTTTGCCAATGAGTGCGTTGTTCGTATTCAAGTGACGATAGAAAAAAGGACTGTGGTGGGCCCGTCGAGATTTGAACTCGAGACCGACAGGTTATGAGCCTGCTGCTCTACCAAGCTGAGCTACGGGCCCCGCGGACCAATCCCACGCATTTGTGATATTAAGCTTTCTTCACATCCCAAATCTGACTCCAGTGCCAATTTCTCCGAGTTTAAATGACTGAAGCAAAACTACGAGTAAACTGTCCGGTGCATTCTAGTTGATTCTCCTATTTACGTCCAACCAATGCGCATGGTGTGATATCGTTAAAGGTATGCTTGAGAACGAGTTCCTTGACCTTGGAGTCCCATCAGTGATTCATGAGGTGAATATTGAGCATCAACCCCGTATTGCTGAAGTCTATGGGATTATGACAGTACCAACACTGGTTTCTCGACGAAGCTTGATCTCGGGTGTACCATGTCAAGATGATCTTCGAGCGTTTCTTCTGCAGTCACTTAGTGAGAGGATCTACAAGGTAAGCGAACCCAAGGTCGCCAAGGCAATTTGCTCTGCCCCTCGAAAGTTCGAGCTTCGCAAACTACTGAAAACATCTACATTGAAACCGCTTTCGGCTTCCGCCAAGTGAGTCTGTTGAGCAGGAAGCACTTGTGTCAGCTACGCAATCTTAATAACAACATCCTGAAGCTCGATGCTCCAGCGCCCCGGTAGTGTAGTCCGGCCAAGCATCTGGGGTTTTCGATTCCATGACCCGGGTTCAAATCCCGGCCGGGGCACCATTTTTCCTGACAGCTATTAATCTATCTTCAATAGCATGTTGAAATCAGCAGAGTCATACGAATGTGTCAAGGAGCCAGAGGATAGGACGTCACATCCGCTCTCAGCGTAGGCCTTGATATTCTCTTCATTTATGCCCCCTGAAACCTCAAGGATGACTTTGTCACGCAGTCCCTTCTGCTTGAGCACCTCATTGACACCGCCGACATCCTTGGGTTTGAAGTTGTCAAGAAGTATGATGTCAGCTCCTGCATTAATGGCCTCAATTGCTTCTTGGAGAGTGCGAACCTCGCAGGACACTTTCTTACTGAAAGATACCGTTTCTCGAGCCTTCCTTACAGCTTCACCCACACTTCCTACAACGGCAATGTGATTGTTTTTAATCAGAACCATATCATCCAAGGCATAACGATGAGCATCTCCTCCCCCAACAGTTACGGCTCTCTTCTCAAAGTATCTAAAACCTGGAGTTGTCTTCCTAGTTGCTGCCACTCTTACTCTAGGATTTGCTTTTCTCGCTTCATGAACCATCTTGTAGGTCTTTGTAGCAATCCCACTCATCCTTTGAACAATATTGAGACAGACTCTCTCCACGGAAAGGAGCGTTCTAGCTGGACCCTTGAATCTCAACACACCTTCGCCTGGATTTACCCAATTTCCCTCGAAGACCAGCAAATCATGTTCTAGGTCAGTGATTCCCGCAATGGCAATAGACTCCTCCATACCTGCTAGTATCGATTTGCTCTTGGCGTATACTGTGGCAACACCTCTCGCATCAGCTGGTATCGTTATTCTAGTTGTCAAATCTCCAGTCCTTATGTCTTCATGTAGAAAACTCTTGAGGGCTTCAATTACTTCAGAAGGGAGCTGCTTCATCAACGACACTCTCCATGATTATTGCTTTATTCCTGGATTTCTAATTATATTTCCTCGAGGCGCATTCTCAGCAAAAATCTCTGCCTGAAAGCACATGAACTCGGTTTCAGGATCTTTCCATTGATTTTCCGGCAATCCAGCCTTCATGCAGGTATGTTCAAGAAAAGTCCTTACATCCCATCCATACTCTACTGGAACTTGTGGGAGAAGGAGTCCTCGCCATCCTCCTCGGCTGGCGATGAGTCCATCTCTTCCCACCTTGACTTTGTCAAGAAGCTCGTTTGGATTCCTATACTCCAATTTTGCCGGAGGTGTCAGAACACTTAGTTCAACCACAATGGAATCCAGTTCACTAGGGGTCACTGGACGAAATCTCGGATCGTTTACTGCGGAATCCACAGCAGAATCAATAGTGGCCTCTATCAACGGCTGGTTTGGATACGGTCTACCTATACATCCACGAAGTCTAGAATGCCCTCTCTCAAGAACCCTTAGAGTAACAAAGACTCCTGATTGCTCCATTAGTTTTGGTGGAGCATCTTCAGGGACACCCACCTTTCTCTTATGCAGAACATACTCATCCACAGTAGTTCTAGCAAGCTTTACCAGAAGCGCACCTTCATCGTCGGAGTATGCATACGACACCCAGCATCAACTCACTCTTTTCAGTCATAGATTGCGGTTATGCTTTTCGTATTTACCACGCCTTGCGTACGGGGACCATTCCAGCTACGCCCGGGTCCACCATGAATTCACCGTGATTATAGACTACCTCTCCCCCCACAATGGTCACCATGGGCTGTGCCATAACAATCCTCCCCTCAAAGGGTGTGATTTTTGCCTGCGAGTGGAATTGGGCACCTTTGATTATGGTTCTTCTCTTCTCCACTACGGCGATATCAGCATCATAGCCTTTTGTAAGAACACCTTTTCCTCGAATACCCAGAATCCTCGCAGGTCCTGAACAGCACACACGAAGATAGTCAATCCAGCTCATATTTCCATTGAAGACCTCTGTTAGCATAATAGGAACAGTTGTTTCCAGACCTGGTATACCCGAAGAAGCCTCAAGAAAAGGAGCAGTCTTCTCGTGTGGTTGATGCGGTGCATGGTCTGAGGCCACGCAATCAATCGCACATGTTCCCACGAGAGCTTTTTGAAGCGCCTCAGTGTCGTCCCTTGCCCTCAATGGGGGAAGCATCTTTGCACTCCCGTTTTCGTACGTCACATTCTCATCTGACAGGAAAAGATGGTGTGGAGTTACCTCTGCAGTCAGGGTTTCCTCTGCACGGTTATCAGCAATTAGTTTCACACCCGTTGCACAACTGACATGGCATACGTGAAGCCTCCCCTCTACCTCCTTCCTTGCAGCAATGAACTTCTTCAAGGATTTGATCTCGCTCCCACAATCATGAAGTTGTAGAAACTCCTCTACATCCTTCGGTTTCTTCGTTGGTGATGCACTGTCCGGGTGAAAAAGCAGCGGGATCTTATGTTGGGCAGAAATCTTCATGCAATCCATTATCCTTACCTTGCCATATCTAGTTCCTTTCTCAAGAGGTGCATGAGGGTAGACTTTCACGCCCAGTATATCAGGCACCATCTCCTGGTCAAACTCGGCCGCTTTCTTTGGGATGCCCGCATAGAATCCAATGTTCACATATTTGTCTACAATGGCACACTCTATCTTCCCTTCAAGCTCGAAATTTGAAAGAATAGGAGGAACAGAATTGGGCATATCAACTACTGTGGTAACTCCCCCTGCTGCTGCAGCCATTGTTCCTGTTTCAAAGGTTTCCTTCTCGGATTGTCCTAAGTCTCTAAGATGCACATGAATATCAATCGCGCCAGGAAGAATGTACATCTCTGTACAATCGATGGCATCAGACGCTTCTGGCTCATCTATTGGAGCATATATGCCCTCGATCTTGCCAGCACTAACTGCTACAGAGCGGACGACCTCTTTCCCGTCAATTATCACAATACCATTCCTTAGGATGAGGTCCACAGACATACCCAAGAATTAGTCGCGCCAAGATATGATTCTACCGACGGAGTGCTATTCTTCGCCTGCAGGGACCTTGAACTTGTTTGCGACGAATCTTGTAAGATCTGTGGAGCTAATAATTCCTACAAGCTTGTTGCCCTTGGCAACTACTGGAAGAGTGTTCAGGTTTGCTTCATTCATCTTCCGAATAGCCACTCCCACAGCATCTTCCGGAGCTACCATGGGCGGCTGCTGGATCATTGCATCCACAACTCGAATTTGTCTGACCTGGTTCTTTCTGTGCTTATCTGGCACTTCGACACTGAATCGTGCCATTGCTTCTGCAACAGCTCTTTCTGTCAGCAGACCCAGAACACGGGTTCCATCGACCACAGGCAGTCCAGAATATCCCAAATCCAGCATATCTGCACGTGCCTTGATAAGGCGTTCAACCGGATTAACGACGAGCAGATTCTCAGTGGTCATCAAATCCTCAACCTTCACATCTTCGAATTTCTCAACCAAGGATGAAAGCTCCTTCTTTGATATAACTCCGACAAGCTTGTCATTCTCGTCAACGACGGGACAACCGCTCATCCCTCGTTCTATCATCAATTGCGCAACATCAGTCACATCATCCTTAGGAGATACCGTAATTACTGTGTCAGTCATTGCACTAGAAACATGCAACCTTCCTACAGACACTGCTACAACTTTGCTAACACCCAAACGGTCTGCTATGTCTGCATAGGTCAAAATCCCCTTTACCATCCCATTCTCAGCTACAATCAATCTATCAACACGTTTCTTATCAAGAAGCTCAAGTGCGTATGAAAGCCTCTGATCCTTATCAATTGTGACTGGCTCACTCATTATCTGACTAACTTCCACTTTATGTACCTCCATAATATATGCCAACTATATCGTCAGCATTCGCATTAACTATTCGGACCCATGCTCGCGGCACTCATCGCAGAGATAACGACCATCTTCTAATGATAATTCAGTGGAGTACTCTCCGCAACTGTCGCATGTACCACCGTAGGCAACCAATTCATCCTCTTCTTCTTCATCTCTCACTTCATGATTATTTCGAAGTCGCAAAGATTCCACCAGAACATCGATGAGTTCTGGGGACCAACGAAGGATGTCCCGTGAAGTGATTATCCCAGCAAGGGAGCCATTCTTGAGAACCGCGACTCGTCGAATGCCACTCTTAGCCATTACACGCATAGCCTCTGTAAGAGCCGTGTTTGGCGTTATATGAATCAGGGGTGACGACATCACATCGACAACCTTGGTGGTCGATGGATCCCTGTCTTCAGCAATTACTCTTGTCACAATATCCGTTTCCGTAATTATGCCAATGGGACGGTCTTTGTCTACAATGATAAGAGAGCCAATATCCATCTTACTCATTGAAATCGCAACCTCTCGTACAGTAGCATCAGGCGGTACTGTGACGACATTTGCCTCCATTATTTCTCTCACGGACATGGAATGCGAGGGATCCGACATAGGTATTACCTCAGCCTTTCAGAAAGCTGGTCCAACATCTCAGTAAAATGCCACTGGGTGCGGACTTGCCTGACACTGACCTTGGGAATTTAAACGTTGTCGCCATCCCCTATTTTGCCCAGCTGGAGAGTTTGCACGTTTACAGGAGTGCTCTGCCTAGTCGGACACCACTTTTCCATCTCCTGCAGGAAGTACTCGCATCAAGTCCTCTTGGGGAATCTGATCGAGAAGATGTACTTTGTCCTCAGGCACGAGTTTTCTTAGCAAGGCAATAATGGACTTGACAAGCTGTCCCTTCTTCACATTTCCAGGTGCTACCTTGAGATAGTAATTGGTATGAGCTGACACAGCAGAAACTGGACCTGAAACAGGCATGGCATATTCTTCTTCGAGCAAGACTCCCACGGCCAGCTCCACTGGAGCGTTCCGTATGAAGTTCTTCGTACCATATACCATCACTGCACCAGCTGGCAAATATTCCCCGGAGGGAGGGGTGAAACTAACCTGTTCAGGATTAACCCAATAGGCATCTCCACTAGAGAGCCCATCCTGCCATGCACGTGAGAAAGTGACTGCAAACTGAGCAGCCTCCTGGAGTGTTCGTTCTCCGGGAACTTTGTCCGGGACTTTGATTATGGTGTATGGTGCTCCATGGAGCGATGCATGCAGAAAGACATCATTTGCACCCATATGTCGCTTGGCCAGTTGCTCATTGGTTTTTGCATCCCGGCCTCCTAGCACCAAGTGCCCTTCTGATGAAACGAACCATCGGAATTTTTCATACCAATTCTTCTTTCTTATCTTGACAATACGGGGTGCTTGGGCTTCTGGCTCAATTGAAGAGGTTTCCAGTGTTTCGAGCTTTTCTCTGGTTCTCTCTATCTGTTTCTGGGCTCCCTTCGCTTTTGCTTCCGATTTCTTGGCTTGGTCATAAGCTGCTGCAGCATTATCTTGTGGACTCATTCTGATATCAAGAGAAACATCAACACCAGAGAGATCCACGACTATCTTTCCTTGTGATGGTACAATCTTCTTGATAGCCTTGGCTGATGGGATGCCTTTCTTCTTCCCCTCTTCTATGCGCTTCATGATTTCCGTCCAAGAGAGTCCTCCAGCTCGCGCATCAGTAATTGTTTCCAGTATTTCCTGTGAGGTTTGGAAGTGAGAGTATATTGCCTCTCCTGCTTCTCTCAGTTTGACGGCCTTCTCCTCCAATCTGGAGATGCTTTCTGCTTGCTTGTCTATTATAGTCTGCAAACGCTTGCGTTCACGGGAGAATGCATCCTGCTTCTCTTCATCGATAATCTCTGCGTCAGACACTCCAAAGAAATCATCAATGGTTTGACTGAAGGTTTCAAAGGATTGTGAGGGTTGACCATTATAAATCTCAAATTCGAATGGCAGAAATGCCACTGATTGAGGTTCCTCATCCTCCGGCTCATCATCAAAGACAATACATGGTCCTGCAACGCCCACTTTGAGCTTCTCAGCAAAGGTGTCTAGTCCGGTCTTAAGGTCCTTCATCTCTTGTTCTGTTAAATCGGGCACCTTTGTCCGCGGCGAAATTCCAGCAAGAGCACAGATTTCCTCACAACTCAAGGAGTCCAAATTTAATCTGCTAGCCAGGGTTCGAACTATGTTCGCGTTCGAGTCTGAAAGAAGCTCCTCAAAGGAATCGGGCTTCATGCTAAAGACGTCTT
>JBHLND010000347.1:0-3263 GCA_048937485.1 Promethearchaeota archaeon | reverse complement strand
GATTCTTTTACTAGGTCCATTTTGTTGGCCACAACAACAATCGGGGGAACCGCATCCTGTGTTATTGTTGCTTCCTTCAACCAGAAATCAATGGAATCAAAGGACCATCTATCAGAGGCGGAATAGACAATTATGAGTACTTGCGCATCGCGATAGAACTCCTTTCGAGAAACCTTTGCCTGCACCGCTTCTGCAAATGACCAAACTTGAATCTTCATCCGATGATAGTCTGTTTCAAAAACTCTGCCTCGAGCAAAAAGGTCCCGGTCAGCCAATTCCCCTTCCAATTCCGTAAGTTCGAGGTTGGCCTTTTCCATGAGACTTGATTTCCCGACACCATCTTCACCAAGGATTAGAATCTTTGAAGACACAAGAGGTTTAACAACATGTGCTGGTGCTGGTCTTTTCTTTTCTTCTGGCACAGATGGCTCAGGTTCAAGAATATCAAGGTCCGCAATTTCCTTCTCAGGCTCTTCAGAGATTGATTCATCAACCGTGAAAGCCTCTATTTCGACAAATGGAGAACTAGCCTCTGCTTCAACCTCTTCTCCTTCCTCTACTTCGACTGCTATATCGTGAGCTTCCTCAATTGCTTCTTCAGCTTGGTCTAGGCCAGCATCTGATGCCTGCCCATTCATGGTCCGTGTCGTTGCAAAGGACGATGATGCCGATACAACCTCAGTTGTTCCCGACAAATCAATACTAAGATGTGGCTTGGTGTCATCACTTGTGGTTTCCTTACCGGTGGGCGACATGAAAGAATCGCTCAAAGATTCCACTGCACTTAGAGCCTCTTCGATATCTTGGAAATCAGTACCAGTTAGAATGTCTGGTTTTGCTGTAGTATCTTCTGATGATTTGGCCGCTGGTTTTGGAGCCGTTTTCTCCTTGATAGGAGTAGTTTCTTCCTCAATTGCCTTCTCAGGCTCTGCCTCCAGTTCGGGCTTTTCAGGTTCAGGTTTCTCCTTTGGCTTCTTAGGAATTGCTTCTACATCATCTTTCGTTACTATTTTCTTGGCTTCAGGGAGACCAATTCGAATCAGAACATCTTTTATTGTCCCAGGTGCAAGCAGCTTTCTTCTCGCACGGAAATACATCTCAACCTCTTCTAGAATGGCATAGAACGAGCGATGCTTAGTAGGTATCTTCTTCTTTACAATACCCTTGTCTCTTATTTCCACATAGCCTGGAATTAATGAGACTCCAATTGTTGTACCTGGAACTATCAGACCTATACCACTCCACAAGTGAGATGAGTGTTTCTTTTCGCCAGTTTTCTTAACTGTTTCGCCAACAAACACCCTCTTTGCTCAAAGGATAATTAAAAGAACAGAAAATACAGAAAGAAATATGACTGATTGGGAGTTCCGAGAATCTGAGTTGAGAACATGACCGATGTGAACTTCCTAGATTATGTAGAGGTCATCACGGATTGGCCCGAACCTGGAAAGGCTGTTTGTGACATCAGTCGCCTACTTGAACATCCTTCAGTATTTCATGAGGCAGTTGTTGCATTGGCAAAGCCGTTTGTTGAGCTCCAGCCTAACAAGGTTATAGGCATTGAACAAAGAGGGCTGGCTCTAGGAAGCGCCATAGCATATTACCTTGGCTGTGGAATTGTTCCAGCTAGGTCTATTGCATACCTGCCTGATGATTATAGTCGACCAGTAGAGTTTATGCCCTCTGGACGTTTTGCTGACAGAAGACTGGCTCTTGTATCAGATTCAATTGACCCTGGCGATCGTATCGCAATTGTTGATGACTGGCTAATCAAAGGAACCACTCTTCTTGCAGTCAAGAAAGTCGTTGAGGGTCTCGGCGCTACCGTTGTTGGAGTCTCCTGCGTAATTAACAACATGACCGAAACCCGGCGAAAAATGCTTGGCAGATTGGAGATTCATTCTCTCATAGAAGACCCGTTGATTGAAACACATGATGAATAGGATTCTCTATTGATATTGCCTTTATTGCCTTCAAATGCATAGGATTCAGCGGCAAATGAAGGCAAGAGAAAGAGGGCAACCGGTAGGCACCAAGCCCACCGGTATGATTCATCATTCTTCTTGCTCACGTAGCTCTCTGCGCAAGACTTTGCCCACCATTGTTTTTGGTAGGGTTTCCACGAATTCGATGTCAGTCGGAACCTTGTAGACTGCCATCCTCTCTTTGCAGAACGCACGTATTTCCTCTCTAGTCGATGATTGACCTGGCTCCAAAACAATGAACGCTTTCACAGTTTCCCCTCGGGTTTCGTCTGGGATTCCGATTACTGCGGCCTCTCGGACCTTAGGATGTTCAAAGAGAACTTCTTCAACCTCATTGGGCCAGACCTTGTATCCACTTGCATTAATGAGGTCTTTCTTTCTGTCGACGATGTAGGTCCAACCTTCTTCATCCATCTTGGCTATGTCCCCAGTTATGAGCCAGCCATCCTTTGTTAGCACATCTGCTGTTTCATCTGGACGATTGTGGTATCCTTGCATCACTTGGGGTCCCTTTACCGCAAGCTCTCCAATATCCCCAGGCTGAAGTACCTTTGACATATCGTCAAGGTCGACAATTCTGCAATCGGTACTTGGGAAGGGAAGACCTATCGAGCCAATCTTTCTTAGATCCTTGTCCAGCGGGTTCGCGTGAGTAACAGGTGACGCCTCGCTCAGGCCATACCCCTCAATGATGATTGAATTTGTAGCTTCTTCGAATCTCTTTGTCACTTCAGGAGGAAGCGCCATGGCACCAGCAATTGATAGCTTGAGTGAAGTTATGTCGTATTTTGACACATCTGGGTGTGAGTAGATTGCGATTGCCATAGTAGCTACAATGGGGAAGAAGGTAGGCCTCATGTCATTGATACGCTTCATGAGATTCTTGATATCCCGGGCATTTGGAATCAGTATTATTGAGCTGCCCCAAGAGATGGCTAGGTTCATAGAGATGGTCTGACCGAAGATGTGCTGGATAGGCAATGCAGCAACAAAGGACTCCTTCCCTTTCTCAGCCATCCATGCCATCCACGCAGAGCATTGCTCACAATTTGCCTTCAGATTGTTGTGGGTAAGCATGGCCGCCTTTGGAACTCCCGTTGTGCCTCCTGTGAACTGGTATACAGCTAGGTCCTTTGCAGGGTCAATGGTTACTGAAGGGGGTTCAGGAACTGTGTTCTCCATGAAATCCTTCCAAGTGAGGTCTCCTTCACGCAGAGGTGGAACTTCCTTCATCTCCTTCTTGTACTTGGTTCGCGGTGCCAAAATCTGCAAGATCTT
>JBHLND010000346.1:0-3268 GCA_048937485.1 Promethearchaeota archaeon | reverse complement strand
TCAGCGCACATTCCTCTGGAACCAAGCTGAAGGAATACGTTAATTCCTGTAAGGGAAAGAAGGTGATGGTTCATACTCCGACTCTTGAGTCGGTAAAGGGATTGCACATTCCAAAACCCAAGGAGAGAATGGTTCTATCAACATAGCCGGTATTGGCTAGGCGACGACTTCAAGAACGCCATCAAGAACAAGTTTCGTTGCAACAAAGCGCATAGCTGGTAGGCTCACATTTAGCTTTCGCACAACATCCTCTAATGCAGTTGCTCCGTCACAGAGGTCAACAAACTTGACGACAACTGCACCGTATGCTTTCCGAGTTTCTGCATCAACTTCGCCCAACTTCTTGAGGTGGCTATTTGGCTGGATTTCAACTTTGAAGTCCACCCAGCCGTAGGTCTCCATTATTTGAAGGCATCCAAGAACGGTTTCTCTCGGGAGGTCAAGACTTCTGACCAAACCCCCAATAGTATCATTTCCTTCAATGGCACTCTTTACAGCAACCACGGCGGACCCAACATCCCTGCTATTGAATGGGAGTGGTTTTCCAGCCTCTCGTGACCGGACAATGTAGTCTAAAGAAACCGGTCTGAGTGGAATCTCGTTCAGAACGGCAAAGACGGAGGACTCGAACGCACTGACATTGCCATCCCAGGTGTCCCAAATCCCCTCATACATATGTTCAATGTTCACAAGGAGGGATGCCATTAACTTCCGTTGCTCCTCTTCATGTTCATCATTGTTTACAATCAATGCCATTGTGAAGTGAGCAGACTTCTCCACCTGAACCAGATTACCTTCGTGCTCAATCGTCTCCAGGGCGTCAGCTTTGTCGCCGACTCCGTCCTGCTCACCATCGATTCCTCCGAATGAGTCAAGCGCTGATATCAAAGAGGCGAGAGCATTAGTATCAATCTCTTCACCGGCATAGTTCAAATGATATGAAACCTCGGATAGTCCTTGCTTGTGGGCAATAAGCAATAGGTGAAGAATCTTCGTTTGCTCTGGAAGTGCCTCAGCTACAAGCTCTTGCACTGCTGCATCAGAGGTTGTTTGAGCAGTTTCCTTCGCTGTTGTAGTTACCGTGCGTTGCTCTGATGTAGACGCCGTCTGCGTACTTGGAGTTTCCTCATAAGGAGCATGAACGTACGCCCCATCATCAGCAGCCCTCCCTTCAACCGGGACGGGTTCAATCTCTTCACTGCCCTTCCGAACGGTAATCATTTCACTGATTGGACGATCAGGAAGTGTCACACCAACTGTTTTTGCGGCGACCTCAAGCATAAGACGGATGAATTCATCTCTTCGTGTCTTGTCCGTCCCGACCATCCCAAAGGTTGGTGCGCCAAGGAGGCGCTGAATCTTCTCCCCCTTCATTGATTCAGGCAGGTCCTGCTTGTTTGCAATAATGAATAATGGAACCGCAGGAGCCTCCTTACGGATATTTCGAAGAAGTGTTTTTGTCTGCATCACATTTCGAAAGCTGCTGTCAGTAATTAGGAAAATGACATCTGTTCCTTGGAAATAGAATTGCCAGAGGTCCTGAAACACAGCCTGTCCGGCGAAGTCCCAGACAGTTACAAGGAACGTTCCAAACTGTATCGTCTCCGAGCTATCCACTGCCACATTGATGGTTGGCACATATCCGCCAGGTGCTGGTTCTCTGCCGAATAGCAATCGGAGCAGCGTGCTTTTGCCTACACCTCCAGAGCCAACGAAGGACACTTTGAATCTTGTGAAGATTAACTCACCGAGAATATCCTCAAGGTTGTCTCTGATGTACCCAATGCTGTTTCCTCTTAGCGCGGTGGAAATGCGTGCGGCGCCTTCTCGAACCTTATGTTTGATTGTACGCTCTTCGTCGCGTCCATCTGTAACAAATAGGAGAATCAATTCATTATCGACATTGCCATGGAATATCTTGTGCTGATTGACGAATACAGGAGTGTCCTTTGCCAGGCCTTCTGTGTTCAGCATGTCGCGCCAGCCGGTAAGGAACTCCTGAATCTCACTGTCTAGGAAATCAATCTTCCAGAAACGGGTTCTGGTCACAACGCCTCCGTCAACCTTGTCAATTAAGAGTACATTGTGAATCACTTCGTCTCACACACACCTGGCAAATCAATTTTGTATCCTAAGCTTACAACTGTTGTGATTATTTCTCCGGCTATGAAGGTTACGTCGATGTATTATTCTACTCCCGAGAGGCAATTATACCTCTTCGGTGAAGCTCCTTGAACTGTGTGTTTCTGATTCGGAAGTCATGCGAAAAGTCTAAAGAATAGCACTAGCATTGACTTCTCATATCATAGAATGGGCACTTAACGGAGTCAGAGGTCAGAAGTTGAGAATCAGCGGCGTGATTGGGGTTTCAGGAGTACTCATAACCATTCTACTAGTCACTTGCATAATCCCTGTAAATGGACTCAATGAAACACCTTTATTTGACCTCTCTGTGGACTCACCAAATCAGGAGAGCAGTCCAATTGGCATAATAAGCACTGAAGATGAAAAACCAAGGATTGCTGTAGTGAAACCCATTTTCACAAGCACTGCGTACGCCGATGCATTTTATGAGTTCTATAGAAAACATGCCCGAAGTACGGAACCGTTTATCACAACGGATCTTTGGTATCTCAATGTCACAGTAAAAGACGATTGGGGATATACCGCGGGATTGGCAGATTTTCTATATAGCGCTAAAGCAAGGATCGTGGATTTGTACATAGATGAAAACGTCGAGCTAATCAATGAGATTGATGTTATAAAGGGGGCTCTATTTGATGAAAGCAGAAGAGTCTATGATGTGCTAATACTTGGATTCACAGAGTACGTGACTATTGAAGAGTACAACTTCTACCAGGAATTCGTTGAAACCGGAGGAACGCTGATCATAATGAATGCATGCAACTTCCTTGCAGAAGTGAAGTACTATCCTCCAGTCACTCCGGACGATGAAGGTCACATTAGTTTGGTTAAAGGTCATGGATGGGAGTTCAACGGCACACACGCCTGGAAGTCAGTCTATCATAGATGGCCTGAAGAGAATAGAAATTGGGTTGGCAGCAACTACTGGAGATACTGGTGGGGGAACCACTATGACTCCTTCCGGGCCAACACATCTCATTCAATCAGCACCTATATCAGAAATCATTATGGAGAGGATGTTCCCACAATTTACCGCGGCCATGAAGAGAATAAGTTGGAGAACCTCACAGACACGCAGATCATTGGATACTGGAATTTTACAGATCCTTCAGAAGCCCCAGAT
>JBHLND010000345.1:0-3275 GCA_048937485.1 Promethearchaeota archaeon | reverse complement strand
CGGCATTAAGCAACTGGACCATCCAAACGTAAAGAAGTGAACCAATCGCCATCCCGAAAAGCCCAGCAACTGCAACAATCTCGGTGGCTCTTCTTTTTGGCATAGGCATTCCAGAATGCTTGGCTAGGATGAATATTGGAATAAATTCAAGAGACCCGAAGATGACCCGGACGTAGTTTGCATCTATTGGATCAATGCCTGCAGCACCTATTTGCAGGATTACGGTTCCACTGGCGAAAAGGAACATCGTCAACAGGGCAAGGGAGACACCAATGATGTCCTTCCATGAATCGGCATCCTCCGAAGAAGCTTTGTTTTGCTCCCTCGAAATGGCAATAATTCCAGTCACCGTAATGATTGTCCCAACCATTCTAGACGGAATGAAAGGCTCGTCCACAAACGCCATTGCAAGGAAGTAGGTCAGAATGGGAAATGACATTGCGATTGGAAAGGCATAGGAAACCCCGATTCGTTCTTGAGCCATAAGATATAGCGTGTCACCGGCGACTGCACCAAGCGTTACTGAAGCTGCAAGATAGAAAACAGCTTCGAAGGGAACCGCGAAAGAATTTGGCCTCAATGGTAGGAACACGATAAGCGACATGAAAGCAAAAGCAACCCACATCTTGATGGAGCTAATTGCAATCGGACGAATCTCATCACTCTGCGAACGATAGACAACAACTGAAATCGCCCACAATGCAGATGCCAGGAGCCCGACAGCTGTTCCCAACAGGATTTCAGGGGTGAGTTGCATGGTTGTGAGCGGATGGAATTGCACCTAAGACCATACCGGTTGGGCAATGAACCAAGATGGCCTGCATCAAGAATCAATTGACTTCAGGAATTCATCCATTTCTCTTGAGTTCCTGAGTATTGCAACCTGAACTGTGTCAGCGTATGCATCAAGGATTTCCAAAACACGCCATCGGCTCCTCTTTGGAAATCCCCAGATCCATTTGATGAATTCCAAGTCAATTTTCTCGTAGCAACCCTCGGGCATTTCGGGACGAACTTGACCCCGATGAAGGATGCGCCGCTTCAGGATTCTCCAGTAGGAAATCCTTCGCGGTATATCAAGAAAGATAGCTGTGTCTGCTCGCTGGATTCGCATCTCAAGGGAGGTTGAATAATTCCCATCCATTACCCATTCTTCACGGGCTACTAGACTCTGAACGATTCCTGGCCACTCTTCTTTAGGAGTTCCAATCCAGTTTGGTCGCCAGTAGTGGGAGTCAAGATGAATGCATGGAACATCAAGTTTCTTTGCGAGGTTTTCTGCAAAGGTGGATTTGCCTGATCCAGCTGGGCCTAATACAAGGACGCGTTTCATTGATTCGACCGGTGTTCTGGGGAAATAAAAGCAGAGCTGTTTGCATGATACTCCCTTATGCTGTTCCGTCGGTAAATCTTATATGCAAGCTGTACGCCGAACGAAAAAGGTGTTCGTCTTATGGATACGCTGAAACGGAAAGAATAGATTCCGCCGAGCGCACGACTTTTGCACATGCAGCCGTGCTGTTGGCGGCAGAACGCATGTGAAACCGAAATATTGAACACTACTACCCCGATTTTCTGGGGAGGTACTACAAGTTGACACAAAACACCATAGAAATAAAGAACCTGTCTAAGACCTTCCTTAGCATAAGAAGAAGAGCCATCGTCATTCCAGTGGAGAAAGAAAAGGTCGAGGCCCTGAAATCTGTGTCACTTGATATTCCGCGTGGGCAGGTCTATGGTTTATTGGGGCCAAATGGTGCAGGGAAGACAACGCTGATTAAATGTCTATCAACGCTTGTCTTGCCAACATCCGGAACAGCCACGATAATGGGCTATGACATATTGAAGGAGCCCGACTATGTGCGTGCCTGCCTGGGCGTTTGTCAAGGAAATGAACGCAGTATCTATTGGAAGCTTACTGCCAGGGAGAATTTGGTCTTTTTTGGAAAGCTCTATCGTATGCCTCATAACGAAGCTAAGGAAAGAGCTGACGAGCTTCTGGGAAGGATGGATCTGATTGAAAAGGCAGACGAGAAGACCGAGAACCTCTCGCATGGAATGCGAATGAAGATAGTCTTCGCACGGTCTCTCATACATGATCCTCCGATTCTCCTGCTTGATGAGCCCACTCAAGGGCTCGATCCTACATTTGCTTCAGACCTGAGAACTTACATCAGGCAGAAGCTAAGTGACAAGACGATCCTCCTGACAACCCATTATATGCATGAAGCAGACATGCTTTGCGACAAGATTGCCCTCATTGACGAAGGGGAAATCAAGAGCTTTGGAACTCCTCACGAGCTGAAAGAAGGAGTCAGGGATTATGACAGTCTCCACTTGAGAATTGTTGGAAAGCCTGACATGCAGAGAATTCAGGAGATTGATGCGGTTCTATCAGTTTCAATGACTGAGAGAAATGGACACTCAGACGTAATCATTACTGCAAAGGATGGCTACGCCCTCGCACGGCAGCTACTGAATCTTATGCATGAAACTCCAAATGTTAAGGTTGAGAAGTTCGACGTAAAGGAACCATCACTCGAAGATGTGTTCATACAGCTAACTGGGAGGAGAATCGAGGATGACTGAAGCAGCTCAAGAAGCAATCGAGAGGAAGGAGTTCCTCAACGGTTCGCCTTACCTGACCCACTTCAGTCCAGTTGCCTTTGACTGGAGAATAGCCCTTGTTATCACAAAGAAGAATCTGCTGATTGCCCTAAGGTACCCTGGCAACTGGTTGATTTGGGGATTTATGCCAATAATGTGGTATGCACCCTTCATCCTCATGGCCACAGCCATTGGAGGAGTAGAATCAACTACTCACTTCACAGAGATAACTGGCTTTGACAACTACATCACCTTCTGCGTGATTGCATGGTTTGTGTACATGTTCATGGACAACAGCATCTGGGCAATAGGTAACAATATGCGTTGGGAGCAAATGTCTGGAACACTTGAGCCGCTGTTTCTGGCCCCTGTTCCAAGAGTGAGTCTGCTATTGGGAGCTGCATTTTCCAATACTGTGCAAGCTTGTTTCCAGGTTTTGATGACAATAGCAATCTCAACCTTGGTTTTTGGGCCGAGGTACGTCCTGACTCAGATTGCACCCATACTCATCATCCTACTAATCATGGTGATTGCACTCTATGGGTTCGGCTTCATGGTAGCAGGATTGATCATAGTATTCAAGGATCCAAGTGTACTAACAGAGCTGGTATCATCGGTCACCTACACGATTTCGCCTGTCCAGTATCCGCTTCAGGTCCTGCCGGGAC
>JBHLND010000041.1:8523-13486 GCA_048937485.1 Promethearchaeota archaeon | reverse complement strand
GTGACATTCGTCCACTCCATAGTCGTGTTTGCTCTGTATTGAAGAATCGCCGACACAATACCCACAGTAGAGCTCACATTCGCTGATATGAACACGCTCTCATTATCGAACGGTGTGGGCGGGTCAACTGTGATATCTGATATTGAAGGACCTACTCCTGCGTATTCAACATTTATCGTGATTGTTGTTGAATCCGCGTTCTGATTGTTACCAGCCGCCCAAATCTCAAGTGTGTATGAGCCTGAGACCCCCGGTGCAGTCATTGTGTAATTAACCTCAAGCTCCAGCGGGTCAGGATCCAAGTCCGCGCTTTGTCCATCACGGACGAAGCCATCTCCAGGGATGTTGAAGAGGGCATTGTCCTCCAAGGTTGAGGGGAATTTTATCACAAGAGTTGTGGGCCCCGCCGTTGCTTGGGCACGAACGACAAATGAGAATTCCGCACCTGTAGTGGTATCTACTGACGCATCCGTTGTAACAGTTATAGCATCTGGATCAATGTGACACCCAGAATCATTGCAGGTTCCCTGATCAGAGGTAAAAGCTACAATTGCCTGGGATGCAATTACAATGATAAAAACAGCAGCTAAAACAGCAACTAATGCGCTTCTTGATTTTCGATTCACAGCTGTCACCAGAGTTTGTGCAATGGTGGAGTGCGCAAGCAACCCAGTAAAAATCCTTCCGGATGTTTTGCAACACAAGAGGGGCGTTTCATGTCCTATTTCGAAAGTCGAATTACGAATTGGTCTTCGTTTCATTATTCCATTATCTCTCAGTAGTTCGGATTCCTCCATTGATAGAAGTCAGTCCCTCTCCAATATGACAGGATTCTTGGTGTAACCCGGATGCCTATTCTACTTCCCATCGGATAACCAGCTCCTAAGAAATGAATATACTTCGCCAGAAAGTCAACAGTAATCGCATCATCAACTAGCTCCATTTCAACCATCATTGCACGCCCCCTAATCATTACTCCACGATTGGCGGCCGGGTCAACTGCGTTCCTTTCATCAACTGTAACGCAAACCTTCGTGTTCCTCCTTATGTTGGCTATCTTTTGACTGCCCTTTGTGGTTATCATGTAGAGACATCTCGATGGATCATGCCACAGATAGAACATTGCAGTCAGGTGAGGTATGCACCCCGCCTCTGAAGTTCCTAGATACGAGAAGAACCCAGACTTCAGAATACGAAGGGCTTCTTCTGGGATCTTCTGCGTCTTCTTTACTGGAGCTATATGCGTCTTCGCCAGAAACATGGTCTACACTCTCAAGATTTGCGGTTTTGCCTCTCTCCAATAGGTAATCTTCTCCGGTTCAACCCGTACCATGACTCGAGATATGAAGGGTTTATTCTGCCACGCCAATGGTAAATCACTTACCCGTGTGTCGTAGTATTTCATGTACCGAGGATACTTTTTGCTGAAAAGCGCCCTGACCCGTAGCATCCATAGGCCATAAAGATACAACCTGACAAGCCCCATGGGATTGATCTCGCCAAGGATCATTGCTTGGCCACGAAGCAGGACTGCACGGTTATTCATCACATTCTTGCTATCTCTTAAGTCGACAAGAACTGCAATGTTGGGGTTCTTCTTGATTTTCCTATACTTCGATGATGCCAGTGAAATCCCGAAATATAGGTACTTGCCGTCGTAAACAAAGATCACTGGAGTGACATGAGCTTGGTCTTTCTCACAGAGAGCCACATACGCAAATCGTTCCTTAAACAGGATGTTCTCAACATCTGGAGGAAACCAAGGAACTCTTTCCATAGCAAGAAGACTTGACCCTGAAAGCAGGAGTACTATAGCAAGAAACGCTCCCAAGCCAAAGAGAAGAATCGGGTTAATTGTTGACAAAGGCAGCAATAGAACCGCAGAAGCGGCCCAGTACAGATTAATGGAATCCAAATACTTCAGGGTTCGAACTTCGGAGTAAGCTGTATACTCCAATCCCCTCCGTTTTCTGGATGCTCGACTAAGTGAGATTGACCTTCTGGCCGCAAAAAGGGTTGTAATCAATGAAAGTCCCATTCTGTAGGAAACATCCCAGAGAAGAACTGCAACCAACGCCATCAAGAATGGGTTGCCAAATCCTCGACCCAAATGAGTTTCCAGAAATGCTGCGTCCAAATGAATGAATCCCCAAACGCCAGCGAAAATTGTGACTCCTGCAGCCAGCTCATATTTTCTATCTCGAAGAAGTCTATCTTTATAGTCCTGTAGAATTCTTCTTTCTTCGATGTTTGTGGGATTCCTCAATCTCCGCAACCACGGGATTACATACAGACATCCTGCTGACCAAACGACCGTGTATATGATTGCCAAGGTGCCATAGATCGCTGATGTCAGAGGCATGTCGAAGTATAAGAAAGCAAAAATGCCAACTGCTTCTACGAGTAAAAGCTGAGCCAACACGTCGAGTATCGGCGGGAGCCACCTGAAGGGTGGCACTCTGTCAACAATCTCCTCGTAGATCCATTTCCTCTCTCTATATGGACCTGCATTTGGCGACCCTTGCATTCACTGACAATTGCACATGGCTCTTATTTACGTATCGAAACTATTTACTAGCCTTTGCTTAAACTTTGTATTCAAATGAAGGGGGCGGCAGAATCCTTATTCTCGCAACTCGTCGCAGATTGCTCCAACTCATCAAGCTGAACGCTCTCGCTAGGTTTTTATGGGGCATACTCCCTCGACCGTGACCTGAGAGCAGCCTCGTCTCTTGGAGAGAGTCAAATGACACTGAAGCCAAAGCTAGTGACTGAACTCGCTCAGGTCTATGACGACCGCGTGATTACTGAGAAGCATGAGCTCATCCTGCATGGAATGGATGTTGGTTCTTTGCCAAAGCAAGTAGGCTGGTTAATGAATGTCAAGCCTGATGCGATTGTACAACCTGAGACTCCTGAGGAGATAAAGTTCCTATACGAGTTTGCTAACAAATACAAGGTTCCGCTAGTCCCAAGAGGCGCTGGAACCTCCGGCTATGGAGGTGCAATCCCACGCAAAGGTGGTATTATCGTCGACATGCGCCGGATGGACAAGATAGTGAGCGTTGACAAAGAGAATCTGACAGTCACTGTCGAACCTGGACTATCATGGGCCAACTTGCAGTTCGAGCTAAATCGGAAAGGACTCGACCTACGCTGCTATCCTTCGTCTGGACTCTCCGCGACCATCGGAGGATGGGTCGCTCAGGGAGGTGACGGGATAGGCTCTCTCAAGTATGGTAACATTAACGACAATGCGGTTGGCTTCGAGGTAGTTCTTCCGAACGGTCGGATAATAGAAAGCAAGGACACGGACCTCTTCTGTGATACCGAGGGTATCCTGGGGATAATAACTAAAGTCACACTCAAGATCAAACCTCTTACGCCCATCAAAGTCATCGTTTCTAGCTTTGCTGAGAACTACCTAATGGTACATGCCATCGAGAAGATTCTCGAGGAAGGACCTCTGCCTTTCACTATTAAGTTCGAAGAGGCAAAGTACACTGACCTGAAGAAGAAGGTGTGGGAAAGCGAGGAGAAGTTCCCATTCCCTGTCCATCACTGCACAATCATGGTGGCTTACGATGGCCCTGAGGAGGAAATCGAGGAGGGCTTCAGGGTAGTTGAAGAAGTTACCAAGATGTACAAGGGTACTGTCTACGATGAGCACGTAGCAGCGCATGAATGGCATGATCGCTTCTATCCCATGCGTGTGAAGAAGGCCGGACCTACCCTAGTTGTTGGTCAGGCTTTTGCACCCTTGGAGAACCTCACTGCGATTTTGGACGATTGGCAGTTCGAGCAGGCATCCGCACAGGCTGGTCTCGATGGTTATGTTAACTCATTAAATGCTGTCACCATGATGGGCTACTTCCTTGAAGACGAACGCCGCAGATTCTTTATGTTGTCATGGTCCCAGAGCTTTGTCGTGTTCAAGATTGCTCAACGCCACGGGGGTCACGCTCACTCGACTGGGATCTGGTTTGCAAACCAAGCCTCTCAGTACTTTGGACACCAACGGCTATCCAAGATTCGAGCCGCCAAACTGAAGTATGACAAGAAGGAAGTATCAAACCCTGGAAAGGTGTTCGCCTACTGGCTGCCTTTGATCCTCAGGTTTGGGAAGTATTTCCTATGGATATTCTATGACCTCTTCAGAAATGGGTTCGGTAGGATTGCTCCAATCCTGTTTAAATGGCTGCAAAATCTTCCCCCACTGAAATGGATGCTTCGTTGGGGACGAGCACATAGTCCATGGCCTGTGCAATACGGATTAGGGTGCTGTATGGTTGACGGCGCTGCTGGAATCGCATCTCGTTGGGATTTTGAGCGATTTGGCATGCTTCCTCTGTTTGGACCACGTCAATGCGATGTGCTTTGGATATCAGGGTCTCTTACTAAGAAGATGGCTCCACGTCTTAGGAGAATCTACGAGCAGATGCCAGATCCGAAGTTCGTAATTGCATTCGGTCAATGTGCCGCAAGTGGGGGTGTATTCTGGGATGGATACTCTCTTCAAGTTCCGCCCGAGAGCGTTGTCCCGGTGGATGTCTATCTACCTGGTTGCCCACCAAAGCCTTCGGATTTTGTCAGAGCGCACCTGATTCTTCAGAATAAAATCCGTGCGGGAACAACCCACTGGCAAATGAGGTACGAGAACCAAGATGCAATGGGGATGATACAATGAAGCTACGTGAGGACAGCGACCAGTATTGCATGATACTGATAGGCACCATCATAATGAGTGCCTATATCTTTGACTTGCTGTTGTCAATGATTGCTAACAGTGCCATGGCCCTTCATTTTCCTTTCCTGGCTGGAGGGCCTCTAATCATGGTATTTTTCCTTGTTGGCTACTTAAAGCCAAAGAGAAGCAAGATCAAGGTGAATATGCTCTCAATGGCAATTGTGATTGGCTTGCTGTATACTATCTATGTCACGATTCTTTATGGAAGCGATCTTA
>JBHLND010000041.1:7062-8513 GCA_048937485.1 Promethearchaeota archaeon | reverse complement strand
TATGCTTTCAAGACGATTTCCTTATGCCATTTATTATGAGATTAAAGACAATATTGCTTATGTTGTGGCGATCTTATCTATGCATCATGGGGCATGGGGGCGGCAATCCTAATGGCAGGTGGTTTCTCAATGCTGGATCCCATGGAGGTCAGTGTGACACCTGGCATAATGGAGGTTAGCGACCTCAAGTACAGACCTGCGCCAGAGCCAGAAGAGGTCGATGAGTCAGAGGTTGAAGTGGAAGCTCCTGCTGAATCCGAAGAGGGTGAGGCACCAGAAACCGTAGAAGAAACTCCTGCTGAGTAGATGATTGGTTTCAATCTCACTTTTGAGGTGACATTGTAATCTCAAGTCCCACTACTTCATTCTAATCTAGACTAAAATGGGAGGCTAAGGAGGAGAGCCAGTGCCCTCACTCACGAAGCCAACTGAATGCAGCAAATGCAAGAAGCAGACCAAAGGCAACCCAGGCAAAGAGCAGTATGCCTGCCAGATCGGTGTACTGAGTGATGTCCAAATAGGCGTGAACGCCACCGAAAATTCCAGCAAGCATTGTAGTGCCAATTCTGCCACTGCGTGAGTCTGCATATGCTATGGCCAAAGTTGATGCTACAAAGAACAACCCGCTCAGGAAGATGAGGTATTGGTATCCCGGTGTAATCGGTGCCACGGTCAGACTAATCCAGAAGTAAGCTCCAATGAACCCCATTCCAATGAGGAGCGCCAAGTAGTAGAAGAATGTACCCTCTTCCTTGTAAGCCAATTATATCACCTTAATGTTAACGGGTAACTGGGTTCCATTTGGAATATGTGGTCTATTTAACTTCTTTGAGCAATCTCGGTCGAAGCCTTTTTATCATGCTATTTTGTACGCCGAGTTCCGCAGCTCAAGGTGATTCCATGCCTCTGGCAACTATCCTGCAGAGCAATGGAATACATCTTAGCGCACGTGTACTCGATTGACCTGGAAGACGTCACCTAGGTTAGTTTGGAGCTAGATGGCTATGAACAAAGGATTACACTGGATGCACGAAGGATTTGCTCCTCACTACGGTGACTCTAAGGTAAATATCATTCAGTCTTTCCAGCTTTTGGAGGGTCTTGAGGAATGAGGCTTTTCATTGATTTTATCCCAGTATTGGTGTGGGCGATTCTTGTAATTGTTCTGATTGTTATCATGCTGTTGGCTTCATGGGTGTTGCGCCCCCATATTCTGCAGAACTCGGAGAAGACATCCACGTATGAATGTGGTGAAGAGCCAGTAGGACCCGCAAGGATGTCATTTCCATATAGCTACATCGTTTATACAATTCTCTTTGTCATAATTGATTATTCTAAGCCTGACTTCATCTACTTTTTTCTCACCGGTATGAATTAGTTCCCCAGGTGGAAGGCCCACTTTTTTCTTAAATATCTTTGGAAATAGTTTCATGTTGCCCCCTGATTGATCG
>JBHLND010000041.1:0-7052 GCA_048937485.1 Promethearchaeota archaeon | reverse complement strand
AATTGATGTAATGGGTGCATTCCTCTGGCTTCTTACAGTGTCTCCACTTAGATTGGATCCGATTATTGCTTGGCAGACTCTCCTCTTTGTGATCATAATAATGGGCGGAATTGGCGTCGCCATGAAGATCATGCCGGAAACATCTCTTAGCGGGCAGGAGACCCTTCGGGCGTATCGCGAAGCAAAAGCAAAACAGATGGAAGAGGCTCAGGCACCAGGGAGGGAGCATTGATGCAAGGTTTTGAGTCTTTATTCGAATCGGTTGAGTTCTTCCTAATCGCAGGAATCGTGATTCTCCTCGCCTATCTTGCATTAGAGCATGAAGAGATAGTCTACGCAGCGTTCTTCTTTGGATTCATGGCATCATTCGTGGCTGGATTCTTCCTCCTACTGGAAGCGCCCTTTGTTGCTGGTATGCAGATTGCGGTGTATACTGGTGGAATTAGTGCACTCATTATCTTTGCAGTTCTCCTACTGCCACGCGCTCAGGACTCCACCTTGGAGGCAAAGGAATCTCCGCAGAGAAAGAAGATTGGCCTCATAATATCCGCATCCATTGTATTCTTGTCTGCAATACTAGCGCTCACATTCCCATGGGGTGATGTAGTACCGGAGGCAACCATTGCCGACTCACTGGATGTTGCTCTATTAGCAGAATGGCTTTGGGGTTCACATGGGATTTACGTGCAATTGATAGCGCTCATTATATTCACTTCTCTCGTAGGCGTGCTTGCTCTCATGAAAATGGACAAAGCTGAACTCCTGAAAGGGGTTGTAGGGGAGTTTGGTATTGAGGCCGCACCAAAACCAGAGGAACCTGATATTGGAGAAACACCGGAAACCCCTGTACCTGAAGAGGAGGTTGATGTTGAATGATTCCTCTCTCTTGGTATCTGGCCGTTGCATTCATTCTCATTGGTTTGGGTGCGTATGGAATGATGGTCAAAAGAAACCTCATTCGTATCCTCATTGGCGCTGAAATAATGGGTAATGGAGTCAGCATAGCACTTGCAGCTTTTGCCCTTTATAGTCCCTTATTCACACTTACAGGTCAAGCGCTCATTATCCTCACGATCTCAGTAGCAGCCGCTCACACTGCGCTCGCATTGGTGCTGATGCTTGCCTACAATAGACGGTACGGCACTGTGGACCTTGGTCAGACAATTTCCCAGGAGGAGAGAATCGATGTCTAAAGGCAGTCCTTCGTCCGGTTCAACATTTGGAAAGCAGATCACGAATAAGTTCCCTGGTGTCGAATGCACTCCAAAGGATGGTGGAATCCTAGAATGTCTGGTTCCAGCTGAGAATGTTCGTGACGTTGTTGGAATGATAGACGAGGAGATTTCTGATGCATTTCCGGAGTCTGTCTTTGGCGTTGATCTTCAGGAGGGCAAGTTCGAAGTTATCTACATCTTCTGGTCCCGGACCAACAGGACTCAGTACCATCTGCGAGTTTCATTGGAGGATCCCAGCCTAGAAGTGGATTCAATCTCTGACATCTTTCCAGGTATGGAGTGGCATGAAAGAGAGACCTGTGAAATGTTCGGTATTAACTTCAAGAGACATCCTGACCTCAGGCTTCTGCTACTTCCTGAGGAGCTTGAGGGCAAGTATCCTCTAAGAAAGAGCTTCGTAACTGATAGATCGCGGCTCGAAGAAGCTGACAGAACTCCATCTGCGTCCAAAGAGCCAGAGGGAGGTGCATCTGAATGAGTCCTGACATTCTTGACGAAACAACAGAGGTCTGGTTTGGGCCTCAGCATGTGTCAGCTCACGGATGGGCTGCTAAGCTTACACTGGTGGGCGACTACGTAGTAGAATGCGATCCCAATGCCGGGTATTTCCATAGGTCCGCTGAGAAGTGCCTAGAATTCAGGAATTTCAGACAAGGGTCTCTTATCATGGAGCGACTTTGCATGCTTGAGGCTTTCCTTGCTGAGTATCCGTACATTCAAGCAGTTGAGAAGATTGCTGAACTTGAGGTGCCTGAACGAGCCAAGGTCATGCGAACCATCATGATGGAGGCAAGTCGAATTCACTCATTGCAGTTTTGGTGGGGCCAGTTTTCTGCGGAACTGGGTCTTTTTGCCATGCTGCTTTGGCCTTGGGTAGACCGAGAGTTTTTCCTGGATACATTCGAAGAGCTTTCAGGCTCTCGGCATGCTGTTTCTTACAGCACTCCTGGTGGCGTGAAATACGACTTCAATGACAAGGTGCTAAGAAAGCTGGACATTGCCTTAGAACGCTTTGAGGATAGGATGCCCGTGATGCGTGACATGCTCATGGGGAGTCCAACATTTCGTGCTCGTACTGAGGGCGTTGGACAGTATACTCTCAAGCAAGGTCTGAAACTTGGATTGAGTGGACCTCCTATCAAAGCCTGCGGCCTTCCAATGGACCTGCGCAAGGACGATCCTGATCCGAATCTTGCCTATGACATGATTGATTGGGAGGTCCCAATCACAGAGAGCCAAGAGCATCCAGGCGAAAGCGATGCGTACGATCGTATGGTTCAGAGATTCAAGGAGATGGAAACCTCAGTTGAGATTATTCGTAAACTGCTTCCATTGGTACCTGAGGGTCCTATAATCGATCCCAAAGCACGTGCAAAAGCCAACAGACTTCCTGAAGGAGAGGCCTACGGACGCGTTGAGGGCACAAGAGGAATCTCCACGCTATGGCTCAAGACCACAGATAAAGCACAGACTCCTTACAGAGCCAAAATACGCGGGCCTTGCTTCAATTCATACTATTCATTAAAGCATCTAGTCCCTGGTGCGAAGTTCGCGGATTTCATTGTAATATTCGGAAGCCTTGATCCGTATCCTGGGTGGTGGGACCGATGATAGGAGGTGTAGCATTGCAGATAGATATCTTTGCTTGGCTTCAAGGAATTCCTGAGTGGCTTTATGGCGTCATTCAATGGCTGTTTGGCATAGTCAGTGGGATATTCTACTGGATATGGGGTGTCTTTACTTGGATCTGGGCGGCAGTTTTCGATGTCAGCAACTTCTTCTTCCTTATACGAGCAGTGTTGTTCCCCGGGCTCGTCTTCATCCTAATGACAATCATCTTCGCCGTCTGGTACACGAGAAAGCTTTGGGGCCGTATTCAGGATAGAAGAGGACCTTTCCATCTTGGAAAATATGGAGGTCTCCAACTCTTTGCTGATGCGATTAAGCTAGTTGCAAAGGAAACAATCATTCCCGACAAGGCAAAACGCTGGATGTTTAGATTTCTCCCTGCGCTTCTACTCCTTGTCGTACTCATTCCATTTGCGTTTATTCCTTGGGACCCGATTTGGTACATCGCGGACCTCTCTGTGAGCCTTGTACTGGTCTTTGCATTTCTGACAGCAGTACCAATCGTGGCACTTCTGTCAGGTTGGATTAGTGGTTCCAAGTATACTCTGATAGGAGGCTTCAGAGCAGCAAACAACCAGTTTGCCAGCGAGATCCCACTGATTATATCTTCTGTGGGTCCGGCCATGATTGCAGGGTCTCTCAGTGTCATGGGAATCACTGCTGCCCAGTCCAATGTTTGGTTCATCTTCCTGCTCCCCATCAATGTAGCCACCTTCCTTGTAGCCGCAATAGCATCTGTGGGAACATTCCCATTTGATGCTCCAGTGGCTGATTCAGAGGTCATATTTGGGTGGAGGACTGAGTTCACTGGTATCTATTTCACATTGACCTACTTCGCAGAGTTTGCAGAACAAGCGCTTTACTCTGCACTAATTGTGGCGCTTTTCCTCGGCGGATTCCATGGTCCCGCATTCTTGCCAGGTAGTGTAATATTCATCATCAAGTTCCTAATTGTGTTCTTCTTCTTTGTCGTGGTAACATCGTCATTCCATCGACTAAGACAAGACCAAATCGTGTACTTCTGTTGGAAGTATCTTCTTCCACTGTCAATCTTGAACGTCATGCTGGTTATGTTGGGGATTGCCAACATACCCATACTGCAGGTAATTCTTGGAATAGGAGGGTAGAACAAGATGGGATTCTTCAGAAACCTAGGTGACATTTTCCAGATTCTACGACACATATTCAGACAAGTGATGAGCCGTCCCTTCACTTACTTCTATCCATTTGAGGATAGAGAGTACCCTGAGACCACCCGTGGTAGGCATATCCACATTCGTGAGAAATGCACGGCTTGCATGCAATGCGTCCGTGCTTGTCCCAATGTTGCCATCAGCATTGACAAAAGCGACAAGAAGTACGAGAAGGACGCCGCACTCTACTTCGACTACACACGCTGCATCTTCTGTGGGATGTGTACTCAGGCTTGCAGATTCGAAGCCTTGTTCCACACTCAGGTAGTTGACATCAGCGAGGGTGAGAGAGAAGACCTTCTCTACGGCCCTGACAAGATAGAAACCTTAGACAGAGACCCACTTGAGTGGCGTGGAAGGAGGTTTCGTTGATGCAGGCTTTTGAGTTTCCATTCATGACCACATCATTACTTGTCCTTTTTGTAGGTGCACTTCTGCTATACGTGCTAAGAGGCCGGCTTGAGAAGACGTCCGGGAAGCTTTCTGTTGCAATCTCTGGAATTGCAGCTCTCTTCATGGTTCCTCCATTCTACCGGGTTCTGGTTGAGGGTGGTCGAGCGGCTGAGAAAGTCGCTTGGTCTGCAATCTTAGGGGAGTTTGGACTCTTTCTTGATGAGATCGCCTTTCCGATCACCTTTGCAGTTGTTGTTCTTGGATTCCTTTCAGTTGTATATGCGGTGGGCTATACCGAGCACTCTGAAAATAAGCCTACATTCTTCTCCAACACCTTGTTCTTCCTAATGGGAATGCAGGGAGTGACTCTGGCGACGAATTTGCTAGAGTTCTTCATATTTTGGGAACTGATGTTGGTTCCATCTTACTTCCTAATTCTATTCTGGGGTCTCCCGGAAACAAGAAAACGAACTGCTCTCAAGTTCTGGCTCTACACACAAGCAGGCGCAGTTTGTATACTGATTGGTTTCGGTCTCTTGTACTTCTTCACTGGCACTTTCGAGATTTACAGCATCTTGGCTCTGACCCCCGGAATCTGGAGCAATTTACAGCTAATACAGCTGATCTTTGTGCTGCTTGCTGCTGGCTTCCTAGTCAAGATGGCAGTCTTCCCAATTCATTGGTGGCTACCTCCAGTTCACGCTGAGGCTCCCACTCCGATCTCAGTACTGCTATCAGGAGCAATGATTGAAACTGGCGCTTATGCTCTTGTCCGATTTGGGACCATTCTACTGGGTCCTGCAGCCATGGCTTTGTCATTCTGGGTCGGAGTATTGGGTGTCGTGACCATGTTCTATGGAGGTGCAATGGCGCTTGTCCAGAAGGACATCAAGAGATTACTGGCGTATTCATCGGTTTCCCAAATGGGCTATGTGTTGTTTGCCCTAGGCATGTTTACAGCAAATGGAGTTACCGGTGGCCTATTTCATCTTATCAATCATGCATTCAGCAAGGGTCTCTTGTTTATGACCGCTGGTGCTGTGATTCATCAGACTCATTTGAGAGATGTCGACTTGATGGGTGGTCTCTCAAATAAGATGCCTATCACTGCGTTTGCAGCCGCTATTGGGGCCATGAGCATTGCAGGAAGTCCACCTCTGTCTGGTTTCGCCAGCGAGTGGATGATGTTTCTAGGTGGCTTTGACGCAGTGTTGATGGGTGAGGGCGGACTCGTTCGTCCCGAGTTCTTCTTCCTCTCCATACTAGCAGTATCAAGCTCAATCGTGAGTGCAGGATACATGTTGCGATACCTTATGAAAGTCTTCCTTGGTCCCCACCCCGATGCGTTGGAGGATGTAAAAGAGAGCTCTAACTGGATGACTGTACCTATGATCATCTTGGGCGTTCTCATTGTGATTTTCGGAATATTCCCAGGACTGGCACTGGATGTCATCGTTCCTGGCGTAGAAGGAATTGCTAACATTCTTCCATGAGGTGAATGATAGATGTTGCTTGGACTACCCTATTGGCTTATCCTCGTGATTCCTCTACTCGGTTCCCTCTTCGTTCCGGTAGCTGGAAAGTTCAACGAGAAACTCCGTGATTGGACTCCCGCAATCCTCATGGGAATCGCAATGGTATTCTGTTGGTCACTCCTACCTGAGATTGGGCATCCAACTCAGACAACCAGCTGGATGTGGATTGAGGCCTTGGGACTGCAGTTTGAGGTCCTACTTGATCCACTCTCCGTCATCATGGGTGTCTTGGCTAGCACCCTCTGTTTCCTCATTTATGTCTACTCAACTGAATACATGGCACATGAAGGAGACCGTGACAGATTCTTCTTCCTCATGCTCGCATTCGGTGGGGGAATGCTTACACTTGTGCTCAGTAATAACCTGCTGATTGCGTTTATTGGCTGGGAGATCATGGGATTCTGCAGTTATGGTCTGATTGGTTTCTGGAATGATAAGAGGAATCCCCCTGAAACCGACCCATCAGATATTCAGCACTCAAATCCTCTTCTCCAGTATAAGACTGAGGGTCAGTACAACACCCATTGTGGGACAAAGGCATTCGTCGTCACGCGAATTGGCGATGCATTCATGCTGGGTGGCATCCTGATTCTCTTCGTCTTCACTGGAACATTCTCATTCACTGAAATGGCGGCTGACGCTCAGCACTGGTGGTCAACCATGGCTGGCATCGGCATGCTTGTTCCGACATTCCTACTCATCTTCATGGGGGCCATAGGGAAATCAGGGCAGGCTCCATTGCAGGTGTGGCTGCCTGAAGCAATGGCTGGTCCGACATCTGTGTCTGCACTGATTCACGCTGCCACAATGGTCAAGGCAGGTATCTACATCACTGCGCGATTCCTTGTGACAATGGTCGGAGCTTCTGGCGGTGGCGAGCACAATGGCGGCGATCACATCAGTGCGCTTCAAGCTGTTGGATTTGAGGCGGCACTCACCTTCTTCATCATTGTAGCCGTCATAGGAGGGCTAACAGCCCTCATGACCGCCACTATGGGTATGGTCTCCAATGAACTCAAGCAAATTCTGGCATTCTCGACTCTCAGCCAGCTTGGCTACATGATGCT
>JBHLND010000344.1:0-3287 GCA_048937485.1 Promethearchaeota archaeon | reverse complement strand
AAGAGTTAGGATGACGCAGGCGGATGCCAAGGTTGTTGAAGAACTGGATGATCTTGGCAGAGTCTTAAAGGCAATTGGATTGACGGGCCGTTCCCTGTCAGAAGAATATCCAGCACAAGTAGTGTCTACAGGATTTCCATTCCTAATCCTGCCCTTAACCAAGCTTTCAGCAGTAAGGAAAGCTGTGCCCAATCCTACTGAAATTCTGAGTGTTCTAAAAGAACATGCCTCACAAGATATTGTCATATTCTCAACAGAAACGGTTCACACAGATTCGAGTGTTCATGCTCGGATGTTTGCACCAGGAGCAGGCGTTCTTGAGGATCCAGCAACAGGAAGCGCAGCTGGACCTTTGGGAGCCTACATTGAACGTCATGGAGTCATTCCTGGCCACTCTTCAGGAGATTTCATAGTCATTGAACAAGGTTATGAGATGAACAGACCCAGTCGAATCGTCTATCAATCTGCGGCTGAAAGAAAGAAGAGAGTTGCTTACGTGTCAGGGGAGGTAAAACTTACAGCGGAAGGAAGCTTCTACCTTAAGTAGCTTGAACCTACAGCTAATCTAGAGTTACCTTGCCAAAGGATGAAAGGAATGAGTCCGGGCCCAATGACAAGGTATACTATCCAATATCTGGGTCGATCTTCTTCTGGTGTGTCGTTGCAAGCGACTCAAAGTCAGGATCCAAATTGACTTTAAACAGAACCAATACCGACATGAGGATGAAGACGGCGGCAAACGGACCCCAATAGAGATAGCCTTGTGAAATGAGAGCACCTGGATCGCTAGGCACCGGTACAATCTCAGGCAGGCTGAAGATTATACCCCACATGAATCCAGCAAAGGCCTGCATCAGGTTTATTGGAATAGATGGAAAACTTGTGTAGAATCCAGCCCTCCCCTCTCCTGATATGATCTCATCAACATGCGCAAAGTCAGCATATATGATGTATGGGAATAGGTAGTAGCCGGCCACTCCAGCCCCGACAAGCGCAATTAGAAGGACGCCCCCAATGAATTCGGTGACAAACATGGTGAATGGGAGAGAAATCACGGCCATCATCATTCCGACCTGCATCGTGATGCGCTTTCCTTTTCTCTTGATCATCACTTGATAAATAAGGAAGAAGGTGAATACAACCGAGAGCAGCTCCACGCCGAAGACTATGAACTGCATCGTGCCAAATTTGAGGTAATCGTTAATGTAGGGGAAGGTAGATTTGATAATCATAGCTATGCCAACTGATAGAAGCCCCTGAGCAACTAGCCATCCTACGAAGTCTTTGTTCTGTAGAGCAATATGTATGTCCTTCCTAATATCAGGCTGAGGAATGAACTTTCCTTCAGCTTGAAGTCCAACAAGTGGGGCAACAAATCCCAATAGCTGAATCGCAATGAATACCATGATCATGAGAAGGAGTTCTGAAGGAAGTCCCCATTCACCTGCCTCAATAGCTAAGAAAGCGGTCCCGAATGTTCCAATGACAAAGCCAAGGAAGTTGGCCACATTTTGCCAAGAGGAAACAGCGGGTCGCTCTTCAGGTTCGGTCAACTCTGGCATCCAAGACTGAAAAGGAGTCATAGTCATTCCATAGAACATTTTGAACAGGCTCATTGTTATGAGTGCATACAAGAAGAGACCAAATACGTCGTTTTGCGCAAGAAACAAATGAGGACTGAATACTAGGAGGAAGGATATTGCCATCAAGGGAGCGCCTATAATTACATACGGCTTCCTTCTTCCCCATCGCTTGGTAGGGGTCCTGTCACTTAGGTTTCCAAAGGTAACCTCTGCAAACATGATTGATATGTAACTCATGGCAACTGAGATACCTGTCAAGAATGCAGGCAAGGCTTGAATTGAGAAATAGAAGAGTGTGCTCGCCAGGTCTAGCATATCCAGCATAATACTTGGCCCAAAACGAGCCATTCCAAAGTAGGCCTTTTGTCCTCGGCTTAGCATACCTTACTCAGCTCCTAAGGCAATTTAGCACAATTTTGAAGCCAATCCATCTATTAAGTGCTCTCTGAGCACGAAACCGCTATTTGCTCGGATTTATGTGGGGATTATGACACAAGCAGATTGATTTCCAGGAGAAGCCTGTCCTGCCATCATCAAGCATGGAGGAAGATTGCTTGGATCGAGAACAAGGAGAATGGAAAGAGCACCTTAGACAACTGCTTGCGCATGACTTAGTCAAGGTACTGCTCTTTGCAGTTATTCTGGTCCTCCTTTCCTCAATTCACTACCTATCAAATATGGCATTAGAAACTGATGTAGGACTTGTCTTTGACGATTCATTCATACACATACAGTTTGCCAGAACCATCTATGAAGGAATTGCTTGGCAGTATAATCCTGGAGAGATTTCCACTGGTAGTACTAGTCCCTTGTGGTCCATCACCCTCTCGCTCCTCTTCTTCGTCACATCAGACTCGACTTCTCTGTTGTGGGGAGTTCATGCTGTTTCGGTGTTGTTTTACATCGCTTCAACATTTCTTATAGGATACATAGCCAAGACCTACACATCCAGCTTGTCTTGGTCTCTTGTTGCTATGGTCGGATTTGTATTCCTGCCTCGCAATACTCTACTAATGCTCTCTGGAATGGAAACTCCCCTGTTTGTCTTTCTAATCCTTCTGTCATTGGCTGTTATGGATAGGCAAGAGCAGAAGTACGATTCGATTATCGGAATCATTGCGGGACTGACATTCCTAGCTAGACCTGAAGGAGCACTAATTGCTCTGGTTTGCGTTCCAATTCGATCTCTGATTCTAGCTATTGACGTCGAAATCAATCGCGCACGCGTCATCTCTCTTATGGGAATGTACGGATATATGGCTGTTATTGCCTCGTCCTGGGTACTCTTTTGTCTTCACTCATCTGGTCATTTGTTGCCCGCGACCTTTTACGTCAAGGCTTCGGTCACAGATTTTGCCATTGAGGCTTGGGACGGTCATTGGATATTTTGGTTTGGCCAATATCCTTACCTGCTTCCAGCGATTCTCATTGGAGCCTTTCTTGCTTTGTACAGGAAACCTCATCCGTGGTTATTCTCAATCTCTCTGGCACTGGCCTATAGACTTACCTTGCCATATAGTGCACTGATAAACCATGCCCGGTACTTGGTCCCTGTTTTCGATCTGCTAGCGTTTTCTTTCATACTATCATTTGCGCTTCTTCAGAATACCATAGGCCAATGGATTGCTGAAAGCGGCTCCTCTGAGCATGCCAAGGAAACAAGAACTACAATCAAAGTTGCTTCAATAGCGATTGTATGTCTCT
>JBHLND010000343.1:0-3296 GCA_048937485.1 Promethearchaeota archaeon | reverse complement strand
AAGTATACTGTTAACAACTCCGTTTCTGGTTTACTTGCGCCTGAAGAACCTAGTCTAGTTACATCGGTAGCTGTTTTGGCTCCCGATGTGCTTGCTCTTTTTCAGTATCATTCTTCGTCAATGCCGCTCAGTTATTCCATTTCTGATTCACCCAAGCACCCTTTGCTCCATCTGGCTGCTACCAATACGATTTCAATGAATGCTCAGAATCAAATGAGTCATAAGAGAGAAAGACCATAGAATGAATTCGGAGGCAGAGGTCTCGAATTGGTATTCAAAAATGTTGCAGCCTACCAAATGTGGGCAGGAAACAAGATGAGGTCAATAGTAGCAGACCTATCCGAAGATGAGTATGAGAAGAAGATTATAGCTGATAGAAGTGTGAAGGATATCTGCACTCACATCCTGCTGGCTTTGGAGACCTGCTGTATCATAGCTGAGAACTCTGATGATCAAAGTGGCTTCGAGAGAATCGAAAAAGCCACAAAGGACGAGCTCCTTGCAATGTGGCAAGAGAGAGACAGCGGACTAGCCACCATAATACGCGAGATTCCTCAAGGCAAGATTATGGTCCCCCATATATCTGAAACACCTTTTGAAATCGATTTGATAGATTTCTACTTCCAATACATGATTCATACCACCCACCATAGAGGACAACTCGCTATGTTTCTCCGGGCTCTTGGAAAGGATGTGCCGGGAACAGACTATCTCATGTACTTCGAAGAACAGGCAGAACTCTAGCCTTTTGTGAGGCTTTGCTTTTTATAGTGGCATAACCATCATGTGCTCCATGAGAGTCGGAGTGCTTACTAGCGGCGGCGATGGCCCAGGAATGAACGCAGCCATCAGAGCGATTACCAGGGTTGGCATATGTCGGCACTGCCAGATTTTTGGTATATTCGGTGGGTTACAGGGCATTCTGGACAAGCAGGTCCATGAGTTCAATTCGCGGTCCGTGTCTAGAATCCTTCACAGAGGAGGAACCATCCTAACAACAGGTAGGTCTGAGGAATTTCGAACGGAAGAAGGACAGAAGAAGGCTGCGAAGATTCTGAATGAGTTGGGAATTGATGCCCTCATCGCAATTGGCGGTGACGGTACAATGCGGGCATTAGAAGCTTTGAGCAAGCATTGGAAGGGAAAACTAATCGGTTTGCCGGGTACAATTGACAATGACCTTTATGGGACCGATTATACAATTGGCTTCGACACAGCGGTAAACAATGCACTTGATGCCCTGGATAAGATAAGGGACACAGCTGAAGCATTCCAGCGCATCTTTCTTGTGGAAGTAATGGGACGGCATGCAGGATTCATAGCGTTCCACGTGGGTATCGCAACAGGGGCCTCTGCAATACTGATTCCTGAAACATCCACGGAGATGGACGGCCTTGCCAAGACAGTATTAGAAGCAAAAGAAAAGGCAAAATCAAGTGTATTGGTTGTGGTTGCTGAGGGGGATGAATTGGGGGACGCCAATACCATAGCTAGAGAACTATCGAAAAGAATTGGCGAAAAGTGCAGAGTATCAGTCCTAGGCTATATTCAACGCGGCGGGAACCCAACTCACTTTGATAGGATTCTAGCAACGCGTTTGGGGGCTTATGCAATTGAATGTCTTCTAAGCGGAAGAGATGGAGGACTTGTTGGGGAAGTCAATGGAGAACTGGTCCTGACTCCATTTGAGGAAACTTGGACAAAGAAGAAACCAATTGATGAATGGATGATGGGATTGGTTGAGGAGCTCTCTGGATAGAGGAAGATATTGTGGAGTTTATCTACAAGTCATCTGTACAGAGAGATATGAAGCGAAAAAGGACTGTTCAGACAAGGTTGTCTGATTTCGAGGAACATGAAGACAGACCTGTCAAGACCAGTCCCGACTCCCGCGTCAAGGAATCATCCCCACCCAGAGAAACACGTCCACGACGTGAACTCTGGAAGAAGAAGATCGAGAGAAGAGAAGAGTGGGGAGTCTGCAACTTTGATGGCACTGTTCTCTTCGTTCAACTGGACGATGGTAGGATTCATGCACATGGCACAGAGGCATTCTGTAGATGGTGTGGAGGAGTCCTAGTGATTCATGGAGAAAAGGTGTTCTGTGCTGGTGCCTGCAAGAGGTATCAGGGCGAGTTCTCGTATGACCTTAATGCCTTTCTTCGATGGGACGGCGCCAAGTCCTACACATTGCGGAAAAGAATCGCAGAAGCTGAAGGGCTCGAGCTTGAAGAGCGGGACCTAGCAAAAATTCCCTACACATCAAGTCTGTCAGTCTTGGAAGAATATGAAGAGGATGACGAAGAACAATTAGTTCCCTAATTCGTGCTAGGTCAAAAGTATATAAGATGAAAACTCCTCTGATAGAATATTCCCTACGGGTGAATTTGCAGAATGAAATCGTTGGAGGAGTGGAGGTAATGAAGCCACCCAAGTCTCTTGTTATTAAGACTTTCACACTCTTGCTTATTGGAATTCTAGCTGGCGCGCCAAGTTTCATGATAGTGTCCTACTCCGGGATTGCACCGAGTGATGATTTGGAGAAAGCTGATAATCAGTCATCTGACACGCAATACAATGGACCACTGGGCCTCGATCGACCTGATCAGCAGAATTATGCAATAGATAAGGAACTCCAAGCGGACATGGGAGCATCTGCCTTGGCTGATATGCTGGGACACACAACAGACTTAGGCTGGAGGGTAGCTGACTTCAAAGCTGTAAAGACGCAATTCCACACTGATTCGTCAGAGGGTATTGAGCTAAGCTACAGGATTGAGGGCAATGTCCTGATTGTAACCGCTACTGTTTGCAGTTACTCTGTGGTTACATACGAGTTTGAAGAAGGATTCTTTGATGTCGTCCACATAGGAAATGCAGGACTCTCCAATGTTCATGGAGAACCCAATCTTCCCTATAGAAAAGTGCTGCTAACAATCCCAGATGAAACAAGCGTACTAGACATCGAATCTAGGATAGAGTTGTCCGAAGAAATCAGTGATTTCGCTGTTGCGCCTGGTCCAGTACCATTGGAAGTTTCTCGAAGTCTACCGGTTGATACGAGGCCTTGGTTTAATCCGACTTCCTACTTTCTGGATGAATACACTCCAAGCGAACTTGTAGAAAGCACCGTTGTGGGTGTGTCTGGAAACCAAGGACTTCAGCTCACACTTCATCCAATCCAGTACAATCCCGTTAGACAGGATGCGAAATTCATTCTAAGGATGACCATTGAAATTGCCTTCAACTCACCAATTGCTGAAGAAGTCTTGAGGTCTCCCGCCGAATACAATTTC
>JBHLND010000342.1:0-3304 GCA_048937485.1 Promethearchaeota archaeon | reverse complement strand
TGGTGGGAGGATCGAGGAGCGCGCTATTCCAGGCTTTCGTCATAGGCCCTTTGATTTCTAGAATGGGCAAGAAGAAGCTAGGTGTCAACCCTTTGAATCTTGATCCCATGGAAGATTACAGGTTACTCGCAGAGCTATTTGAAGCTGGGAAGGTAAAACCAGTCATAGATCGAGTATGCCCATTGATTGAAGTACCTGAAGCCCTCAGACATCTTGAGGAAGGACTTGTTCTTGGCAAAGTAGTAGTCACTATTGAGTGATTTCCGAGGAAGGCACATGAAAGCCATTGTATGGACGAAGTATGGACCACCGGATGTTCTTCAGGTCCAAGAAGTAGCTAAACCACAGGCCAAAGACAATGAAGTTCTGATAAGAATACACGCAACAACAGTAACCATAGGAGACTGCGAGATGCGACGTCTCGAATATCCTATGTTCATGCGACTTGTCGTACGATTGATGGTGGGGTTCAGAAGACCAACGAGGATAGCAATACTTGGGATGGAGTTGGCAGGCGAGGTTGAAGCAACAGGCAAAGACGTTACTCGGTTCAAAGTCGGTGATCAGGTTTTTGCTGCCACCGGTTTTATTGGAATGGGTACTTGCGCTGAGTACATCTGTCTCCCTGAGAAACCTGAAGATGGGGCAATTGCATTGAAGCCAGCCAACATGAGTTTCGAAGAGGCTGCGGTTGTTCCAGTTGGTGGACTTGAGGCTTTGTCGCTTCTAAGAAAGGGAAACATCCAACCTGGACAAGAGGTTTTAATCAATGGCGCAGGCGGAACTGTGGGGCCTTATGCAATACAGCTTGCAAAGTTCCTTGGTGCCGAAGTGACGGCAGTGGACAGCAGGAAGAAGCTAGACACACTGCGTTCCATCGGGGCAGATTATACTATTGATTACACAAAGGAAGATTTCACCAAGACTGGTAAGACTTACGATGTTATTTTTGACGTGGTCGGCAAGTCGTCATATTCTGGTTGCATTAGATCGCTAAAGGAAGACGGAGTTTATCTCTTGACATATCCCAAGTTGGGCAGAAGTATTCGGGGACGATGGACTTCATGGAGAAGCAATAAGAAAGTGATAGGTGGGACAGCAACCGATAGCACTGAAGATCTAATTTTCCTTAGAGAACTCATTGAGGCCGGAAAGATAAAACCAGTAATAGACAGAACCTATCCCCTGGAACAAGCTGCAGAAGCTCACAGGTATGTCGAAACAGGACAGAAAATTGGAAATGTTGTCATAACTGTGGTTCAAAATAGTAAACCATAACATATGGTTTCCACTTAGTCAAAGGTTGCGAAGGAGATTCAATTGAGAGCAATTGTAAGCACAAAGTACGGGTCCCCGGAAGTTCTTCAGCTCAGAGATGTAGACACACCGATTCCAAATGATGATGAAATCCTAGTCAGAATTCATGCCGCATCCCTTAATGCAGGTGACTTGGCTACGTTGAAAGGCAAATCGCTTATTATCCGTCTAATGAACGGTCTTCGAAAACCGAGAAACAAGATTCTTGGAGATGACATAGCAGGGCGGGTTGAAGCAGTAGGCAGAAACGTCAAGAAATTTCAGCCAGGTGATGAGGTATTCGGCATTAGCAACTTTGGCGCATTTGCTGAGTTTGTTTGTGTTCCTGAAGACAAATTCTTTGAGTGGTCTGCAGCAAAACCAGCGAATATCTCGTTTGAGGAGGCTGCGGCAGTGCCTATAGCAGCTTCAACTGCACTGAAGGGGCTTCGAGATAAAGGGCAAATTCAGCCAGGACAAAGTGTTTTGATCAATGGTGCATCTGGTGGTGTGGGAACGTTTGCGGTGCAGATTGCCAAGAATTATGGGGCTAATGTGACTGGTGTTTGCAGCACGAGCAAAATGGACATGGTTCGCTCGATTGGGGCAGACCATGTCATTGATTACACTCAGGAAGATTTCACCAAAAGTGGGGAGCAATATGACCTGATTCTTGATGTTGCGGCATATCGTTCTATTTTGAACTACAAGCGCGCATTAAGTCCCAAGGGGATTTATGTCTGTACCGGAGGTTCAATGGGGAAATGGATCCAAGCCATGCTCCTAGGACCATTAATTTCGATGAGAGGCAGTAAGAAACTGGGCTCGGGCGGCGTGGCGCAACCAAACCACGAAGATTTCCTTTATTTGAAAGAGCTTCTTGAAGCTGGCAAAGTAATACCTGTTATAGATAGACAGTATCCTTTGAGCGAAACTGCTGAAGCTCTCAGATATCTTGAGGAAGGACACGCTCGCGGTAAAGTGGTCATCACAATTTAAACTTGAGGAGGATTTCAGATGATTAGTCGTGTTTGGCATGGTTGGACGAGTCGCGAAAAAGCGGATGCCTACGAGGAGTTGCTGCGTACAGAAATATTCACAAACATCGCGAAACAGTCCAACCCGGGCTATCGTGGCATTCACTTACTTCGTCGCGATTTTGAGGATGAAGTAGAGTTTGTTACAGTAATGTGGTTTGATTCTCTGGATGCAGTACGAGTATTTGCGGGAGAAGAGTATGAGGTTGCTGTGGTGCCCCCAGAGGCTAGGAAACTCCTGTCGAGATTCGACGAACGGTCAGCTCACTATCAAGTTGTAAAGATCCCAGAATAGAGCAGGAAATCCAGCAACCTCATTGTTGGCTTCGTTTATTGAATGCCATTCCTCTCCTCATTCTCATTTCTGCAGAGCCCTCCACCAATCGAACATTATTTATGATGCCCAACCTTCTATCATGCTTCCCTGTCTGGTAACCCGGACAAAGAGAGAAAATGAAGGAGAAAGAAATGAAAACTGAAACAGCGCAGAGAATACTGTGGTTCGCCATGGTCTTCATAATACTCATGATTATAGTTACGATATTCGCGGCGTTAGCAGCCTTCGCTTTTATTCCGTTAATCGACTGGGTCCCCATTGTTACTGACCCGACACTTCTGGCGTTTCTTCAAGAATACGCCTACGTAATCCCGTTTGCGTTGATGTTCTTCGCCGTCCTCGAAATAATCTATCTCGCCGTAATTGTTTACTGGCGAAAGGACCCGCTGGCACACAGAACAGGGCTAACTATTGTTGGCATCCTCAACCTTCTTGTTGGATGGAGCCTTCCTGGATTCTTCATTATCCTCCCAGGACTCCTCATGGAAGAGCAATAGACGCCTCCAAGAGACCGCAACCCGGTCTCTTGCCATTTTTTTTGAATCTTTCAAGAGAGTGTGGAATGATACTCATGAGAGCTATTGTGTGTACAAGATATGGACCTCCCGAAGTCTTGAAGCTAGTTGAAGTGCCA
>JBHLND010000341.1:0-3338 GCA_048937485.1 Promethearchaeota archaeon | reverse complement strand
TGAGGAGTACTCACTATCTCGGAAACCAATTGGGGTCGCAAATCAGTTGCAGTTGGAACAAAGAACGCCATGAGCATTATCACTAGAGGTATTATTGCCTTTGAGGATTTCCAGAGAGAGGACTTCTTCTGCAGGGGATTCCACCATCCAAGACTAGTACCGGTCCATTTCTGACGCTTGATATTTCTCCTTTGAAGCCAATCCATCATTTATAGATTGGTCTGAGCGACTGAATATCCACAATCCCAATCGATTAATCGCTATTTCAAACATCCTTGGGTTGACTGCATTCGATTTTCCGAAATCAAGTATAGTACGAAGGTCCCGCATCAGCCGAGTCCTCAACTTTGGCTCCAACTTGCCCTGTTATCTCATTCAAGATGGCAATGGCCATATCGACAGCGCTGTGAAGCTTTCTCATCGTCAACCACAATTTGTCCTCACTGAAACCGTCATCATAGATTCTATCAGAAACAACAAAACCGGGACCTGGGGGGCCTTGCCCCTTTGGCTGACCTGGCCTTGGCTGAATAAATCCCAAGTTAATTCCCTTCTCAAAGGAGAATTTCAGCGCATTCATCTGAAACTGCCGCATCTTGTCAGCCGTCAGAACCTTGAGGTGCTGAGGCGAAATCATTACTTGGGACTCAATCTGAATGTGCTTTTGCTCATTGGGCCTGACAACTGTGAAAAAGAACCGCATGAACTTGACTTTGAACAGGAACTCAGCCCGAGGGTTGGAGATGGTTTCAACCTTAGTTCCCTCTCTTGAGAACCAATCTTTCACAGAACTCTTGATTCTCTTTGATGTTTCAGTGACCATGTTACTATCTCCGGTTATTGTTCCCAGCTCTGTGGTTTCACTTAATGCTTGTGCTTGACGAACTAATCCGTATACCACTGAACTCGATCATACCCCGCCTCTGGCCTGTCCGCGTAGCACGTTATTTGACTTCGAACTGTTTCAATCATTTCAGTGTCCGCCACAGTTGTGAAGACCTGCTCTGCAGAATTGATTCGTGTTAATCTTACTCCCCATGGATCCACGACTTGGCTGTGTCCAAAGTATGTCTTTCCATCAAAGCCAGGACCCACCCGATTGGTTGCAGCAACATAAAGTTGATTCTCAATGGCCCTAGCCATCACTAGAGTGTCCCAATGTGCAATCCGCGGATCTGGAAACGCCGCAGGAATGAGAACCAATTCTGCTCCCTCGAGGGCTAGCTTCCGTGTGACTTCTGGAAAGCGGATGTCGTAGCATATTTGCACACCAACATTCATGCCCTTTATACTGAACAGGACAACCTCTAAGCCACCATCAAAGACTTTCCTCTCTTCTTGAAACGGGTGTATTTTGCGGTATGTTCCCAAAATCCTCGCCTTTGGCGTTGCAACAACCAGTGTGTTCAAGAATTTGCCGCCAGAAGCTTCAATGCCTGTTCCTATAGCATAGGCTGAATATTCTTCTGCAATCTCACACAAGAAGGCGCTAGTTGGTCCTGGCACGCCAGGTCCCTCCTTGACATAATCCTCATGTCTGAAACCAATTGCAAAGAGCTCAGGAAACATAATGAACTCGAGCTCCCCTTGACTTTGGTGGGTTTTCAACAGCCCCCGACTCCAATCGAAGTTCTGGGCCCGCTTTCCCTCAATACATGGCATTTGGACAAGCGTGATTCTGAACTGCATAGAGTGCACCCAACGCTTTCATTGTGAGTTATCATTCTCTTAAGGATTGGCGACAAGGCTTCATACTCGTTTTGGAACTCATATCATAATGCTTATGTGGTTGACCATCGCAGTCGGGATTGTGGCCTCCCACGGACGTGTTTCCTTTGGTGAATGAAGTAGATACAGACCCGGAGCGCAGAGCTGATTTTCCCAAGACATCTTACTCCAAACCCTCGATTGGAGCTACTGGAGAGACCGGAAGCTGGCGTACGTTTTCTCCCAAGATTGATTATGAAAAGTGCAACAAGTGCAGAACCTGCTGGATGCACTGCCCCGAGGCTGTGATTTGGATTGATGATGAGGAGTTTCCGCGGATTGATTACGATTACTGTAAGGGCTGCGGTATCTGCTCTCAGGTTTGCCCGCCAAAATGCATTGAAATGGTAAGAGTGGGTGAGGAGGGAGCAGAATGAAGACAGAGCTAATGAGTGCCAACTATGCAGCCGCCAGAGCAGTTGTATCCGCTCGTGTAGAAGTAGTAGCTGCATATCCTATAACTCCAGCAACAACGGTTCCAGAGCAGATTGCGCTTCTGAACGAGGAGGGAATATTCAAGGGTGAATTCATCCGAGTTGAGTCTGAGCACTCAGCAATGTTTGCCTGTATTGGGGCCAGTTCAACAGGTGCAAGAGCTTTCACTGCAACATCATCTAATGGTCTCCTACTCATGGACGAAGCTCTCCATTGGGCTGCTGCGGCTCGGTTGCCAATTGTGTTAGCCAACATCAATAGGTCGATCTCGCCAAGCTGGAATATCCATGTGTCCCATGATGATGCTATGAGCAAGCGTGATAGTGGTTGGATTCAGTTCCACGCCGCAAGCGTTGACGAACTCTATCACACAATTATCCAGTCCTTCAAGCTAGCTGAAGATGAGCGTGTACTCATGCCTGTGATGATTAATGCTGATGGCTTTGTTCTGAGCCATACCTTGTCGACTTACGACTACTTGGAGCCTGAAGAGGTTGACAAGTTCCTGAAGCCTTACATGCCACCTCACTGGGTGATGGATCCTGAGAATCCTGTTTCACATGGGAACATCGTCTTTCCTGAGCATTATCAGGAGTTTCGTTATGCAATGCATGAAGGAACTAGGAACGCACTCAAGGTCTATGAAGAAGTCGAGAAGGAATACAAGAAACTCTACGGCAAGTACTTCGGAGGTCCAATTGACTGTTACAAGTGCGATGACGCAGAAGTGATCTTCACCTCTCAAGGTTCCGTTGGAGCCGAGGCAAAGGATGCCATTAATGAGCTCCGTGATGAAGGTTACAAGGTTGGCAATGCGCGAATGAGAATGATTCGCCCATTCCCAGTAGACAAGATTCGAGAGCTGGGTTCGAAAGTCAAGGGGATTGCAGCCTTTGATAGAGGCGTGTCCTATGGATTTGGAGGACATGTTGCAAATGATATCCGGGCATCACTATACGGTACCAAACACCGCCCTATAGTTACTGATTATATTGGAGGCCTTGGTGGCCGTGATGTTACTGTCAACGACGTGAAAGAGATGTTGATTGCTACCGTTGGAGCAGTGGAATCTGGAGAGCCAGGACCAGAGGAAGTCTGGCATGATTTGATGGAGTGATGAAAATGGTCACAACAAA
>JBHLND010000040.1:0-13767 GCA_048937485.1 Promethearchaeota archaeon | reverse complement strand
GAAATCTCGAGTACCTCGCTTATCATCGATGAATGGTGGGTGCAGCTGGTTAGACGAGGCTATTTGAAATGACAATAGAATCTTCAAAGAAAAAGGCTACTGTCATACTAATTGTGGCTCTTTTTGCTATCGGATTTCTGACCCTAGCGTTTAGATATCCAACCGGAATGGAAGGAGTCCGCGTAGCTGTCTATAATGATAGAGGTGCTATGCCATCTAGTTCCACAGCATTGCTAAACATGTTCCGTTGGATGAACGCAGAAGCAAACTATGTGAATTCAACTGAGATTCAACAGGGTGTGCTTGATGGATATGACATAATTGTTTTTCCCGGTGGCTCCGCCTTTGATTATCATACCTACCTTGGAACCATAGGTAGGAATGCTGTCCGAAACTTCATTGCAGGAGGAGGATCCTACTTTGGCATTTGTGGAGGTTCGGTATTCGGGACCAACTCCTATCTTGGTCTATTCAACGGTTATGCAAGCGATTCTGTGAATGGTACGGGTACGAAGGTAATCCCAATGATTGTGAACACAAATTCGACAGGTCCAGACCTTTCTAATGAGCCCTCATCTTATGAAATTCTATACTGGAACTCTGGGTATTTTTACTCAAGTAATGCAACATATATGTCAACAGTGATCCCAATCATACTCTATACGCAAAACAATGAACCTGGCATGATTGCCTGTAGGTTTGGAAACGGCACTGTATTTCTCTCATATCCACACCCTGAATATGAGGAGAATGGTGTGCTTGATGGGGCTGACGAGTTTGACTTTCACAACGATCCGGATTCTGAGTGGAATCTTCTCTTGAAGGTATCATTATGGCTTGTACAAGCTTCAGAATAGACGCTTCGTTGACATAATAAGCAATGGAGAGAGCATCAAAGCTTCGCGAGTATTACAGGGTCTAGCTGTAACTGACTTCGGAATAAGCGGTTCCAAAGATTCCTGTCCAACTAAAGCTGATGTTCACTCGTCTTGTAGAATAGGCTATGCTAGGCCGGACTTACGATGAGCAGCGGTAATATGCAATTGGAATAACGAATAATAAACACAACAACCTAGCCATTTTCATCTTCTAGGAACTTCCTATATAGGAAATTGGCTGGATTGAACAGGTTCAGCACAATCCTTTTTACGCAAGAAGACACTACTATATCCTGGCCCACCCTAAGCTGTAATCAGATGATACTCCATCTTTCGTTTTATGGAAAGGTTTTTATCAGAACAGTTGGCCGTCCGATTAGCCCAGGCAGTACTGCTTCCCACTCTAGCATGGCCGATTGTAACATTCCATTGAAGCCATTATACCACGCGACGATATATCTGGCATGTCACGATGGCCTGTGACGACGATAGGGGCTCGTGGCGCAGATAGGTAGCGCAGCAGGCTTTTAACCTGATGGCCGCGGGTTCAAATCCCGCCGAGCCCGCCATCTCCCCTCCGTTGAGTGGTTCCAGTCAGTTACTGTTTAGGTGAAAAACACACGGGGCGGCTATTGCAGCAGATGGGTGAGCTCGGATTCTTCTGGGTTCCATGCGTTGGGAAGCGTATATGCCCGCAGTAGTTCCCCCGTCCTTCATAATCATGGTGTTGCGATATGGCAGCGGGCACAGAAGAAAGGGGCAAATATTGGCCGATCATCGAGTCCTTTTTCGATCAGTACGGCCTAGTAGGTCAGCATCTGGACTCATTCAACCGGTTCCTCCGAGAGGAGCTTCAACAGGTAGTTGATAGTGTTGCGAGGCTCAATCCCAAGGTCGAGGGCTATCATGTTGAGCTTGGGAATATCATTGTCGAAGCTCCATCAGTAAGGGAAGCAGATGGCAGTGAGCATCCACTCTATCCTAACGAGGCACGAATCAGAAATCTCACCTATGCAAGTAAGCTCTACTTGGATATGACTCCTGTCCGAAAAGAGGGGTCGATCTCGACTCGAATGGAAACTATGCGAATCTACATTGGAGATATTCCGATAATGCTGCGGAGCGAGAAGTGTCTACTTCACGGAATGTCGAATGATGAGCTTATTCAGAAGGGCGAGGACCCAAAAGATCCTGGTGGATATTTCATCATCAATGGTTCTGAACGTGTCTTAGTGACACAAGAGGATCTTGCACCCAACAGAATTCTCATCGAAGAAGCAAGCAAGAGCTCAAGCTACACTCACATAGCCAAGGTGTTTTCCACATCAAGTGGATTTCGAGCACCTGTCACTATCGAGCGAAAGCGAAGTGGAGAACTACGTGTATCTTTCCCCTCAGTGCCCGGAAAGATTCCTTTGGCAATACTCCTGAAAGCTCTTGGCCTTGAATCTGATAGGGAGATTGTTGATGTTATCTCCGATGATGATGAGATTCGGAATGAACTAATTGTTACAATCGAGCAATCTGCTCCGATAAATGCAAGTCGTGACGATGAAGAAGATAGCACAACTAGGGAAAACGCTCTTGACTTCATCGGAAAGCGTGTTGCTGTAGGCCAAACGAAGGAATACCGCCTTGCAAGGGCTGAGAAAGTACTTGACCGCTACTTACTTCCTCATATTGGCACCGAGGAAGACCATCGACTGCCCAAGGCCTATTATCTTGGTCAGATGGTTGAGCGTCTCCTAGAACTTGTTCTTTCAAAGAGACAACCTGATGACAAGGACCACTATGCCAACAAAAGGCTGAAACTCTCTGGAGACCTGCTAATGTCCTTGTTTAGAGTGGCATTGTACTCTCTGACCCGTGACATAAAGTATCAGCTTGAACGAACAGCAGTTCGTGGCAGAAAACCAAACATTCGTACAGCTGTACGAGCTGATGTAATTACTCAGCGACTAAAGCATGCACTAGCGACAGGCAACTGGGTAGGCGGCAAGGCCGGAGTTTCACAGCTACTTGACCGAACCAATTTCATATCATCACTCTCCCACCTGCGGAGAGTCGTATCACCACTTTCTAGATCTCAGCCTCATTTCGAAGCACGAGACCTTCATTCTACTCACTGGGGCAAAATATGTCCAAACGAAACTCCTGAAGGCCCGAACTGTGGGCTTGTCAAGAACATCGCAATGATGGCCTACATCTCAGTGGGTACTGATGAAACTGCAGTAGAGAAAGCACTGTTGAAGGCCGAGGTTGAGAGCATTGAGAAGATTCGTGGAAAACGCGGTACAAAATGGGCAGATGTCTTTCTCAATGGCAGACTAGTTGGTATTCATCCAGCACCTCAGGTCTTAGTGAAGACAATCAGGCAGAAGCGGCGTGCGGGTGAGATTGACCACGAAGCCAATATTGCCTATTACGAAAACACCCACGAAGTTCAAGCCAACTGTGATGCAGGTCGTGTCAGACGTCCATTGATCGTTGTTGAAAATGGCAAAAGCAGGCTCACTGATGAGCACCTCCGGATGGTACTGGAAGGCGAATGGACATTCTTAGATTTGATGAGAAACGGCATAGTTGAGTTTACAGATGCGGAAGAAGAAGAAAACACACTCATCGCAATGTATCCGAATGAAATCGGACCTAATACTACACACCTTGAGATTGAACCATCCACAATACTGGGTATCTCCGCAGCTCTCATTCCATTCCCAGAACGAAACCAATCCCCACGAAACGTGTACATGGCAGGAATGGCAAAGCAATCCGTTGGAGTTCCCGCATCGAATTTCAAGTATCGTGCTGACACACGTTCACATTTCTTCCACTATCCCCAAACACCACTTGTCAAGACGCGCGCTATGGACTCGATTGGCTACGAAGAGCGCCCTGCTGGGCAGAATTTCGTAGTTGCTATCCTATCTTTCGAGGGCTACAACATAGAAGATGCTCTAATCATGAATAAGGCTTCTATCGAGCGAGGCCTTGGCAGGAGTACCTTTGCTAGAGTCTACGAAAGCGAAGAACGAAAATACCCTGGTGGTCAAGAGGACAAGTTCGAGATTCCTGACCGCAGCGTCAGAGGATACAGAGCTTCCGAATCATATCGAAACCTTGGCGAAGACGGCATAATCGAAACCGAGGTAGAAGTACAGGGTGGCGATGTGCTCATTGGCAGGACCTCCCCGCCAAGATTTCTTGAAGAGTATTCCGAGTTCGAGATGGCATCTCCAAATCGCCGGGAAACTTCTGTGGCTGTACGCCACGGCGAATCAGGCGTTGTCGATAGTGTCATTCTCACAGAAACAATCGATGGCAATCGATTGGTAAAGGTGAAGGTGCGTGACCTACGAGTTCCTGAGCTTGGTGACAAGTATGCTTCACGACACGGTCAGAAAGGAGTCATTGGTTACATTGTTCCACAGGAAGATGTGCCCTTCACCGAGAACGGTGTTGTACCTGATCTAATAATCAATCCACACGCCATACCCAGCCGAATGACTATCGGTCAGATTTTGGAGATGATTGCTGGAAAGGCTGCTTGTGTGGAGGGTGCTCAACAAGACGCCACACCTTTCTCTGGAGTATCTGAAGACGAGCTCTACGACCTTTTGAAGAAACATGGCTTACAACACACTGGCCGTGAGGTAATGTACTCTGGAATCACCGGTCAAAAACTCGTTACTGACATATTCGTCGGAGTAATTTACTATCAGAAGCTCCACCATATGGTTGCTGATAAGATACATGCACGTGCTAGAGGTCCTGTACAGATTCTGACGCGCCAGCCTACCGAGGGTCGTGCCAGAGAAGGCGGTCTGCGGTTTGGAGAGATGGAGCGTGATGTCCTGATTGGTCACGGTGCAGCAATCCTGCTCAAGGGCAGGCTCCTCGATGAGTCAGACAAGAGCAACATGTTGGTCTGCGAGGATTGCGGACTCATTGGAGTCTACGACAGGAACAAGGACCAGTACTATTGCCCGATATGTGGCAGTGGTGCGAAAATCAGTAGCGTAGTAGTTTCATACGCATTCAAACTTCTCATACAAGAAATGATGTCTCTCGGCCTGGCAGCCAGGCTTCGACTAAAGGAGATGGTCTAAATGATCAGTGGACTCACAACCAAGAAAATTGACTCCATTGAGTTCGGGCTTCTTAGCCCAGAAGATATCCGTAAGATGTCAGTTGCTCAGATAGTCGTTGCAGATACCTATGACGAGGATGGTTATCCAATTGAGAGCGGTATCATGGATCCACGACTCGGAGTCATCGATCCAGGTCAGCGATGCAGAACCTGCGGAAACAGAGTAGGTAATTGCCCAGGCCACTTTGGACATATCGAGCTTGCACGTCCGATAATGCATGCGGGGTATGCCAAGGTAATCCACAAAGTATTGCGAAGTATCTGCAGAGAATGCAATAAGGTCCTCCTCAATGAGGATGAGGTTGACTACTATGCTCGAATGTTCAAGAGATATCCCGAGATAGGCCAGAAGACTGCCAATCTCTCAAAGGATATTCTAAAACGTGCAGCAAAGACCAAGAGTTGCCCTCACTGCGGTGAGGAACAACTAAAACTCAAACTTGAGAAACCAACCTCAATCTATGAGGTGGGAGAGGCTGGTTCTGTTCGGCTCACTCCTATTGACATTCGCGCACGACTTGAGAACATCTCCGACGAGGATTATGCCCTACTAGGCATCAATTCCAATGCAGCAAGACTGGAGTGGTCTATACTCACTGTCCTTCCAGTTCCACCAGTCACAGTAAGACCTTCTATTACACTAGAGTCAGGAGTTCGTTCAGAGGACGACCTAAGTCACAAATGCATTGACATCATCAGAATCAACCAGAGGCTAAGAGAAAACTTGGATGCCGGAGCGCCCCAACTGATCGTGGAGGATCTCTGGGAACTGCTACAATACCATTGCACGACATACTTTGACAACGGTGTTAGTGGTATTCCACCGGCGCGTCATAGATCAGGTCGTGCTCTCAGAACACTAGCCCAGAGACTAAAGGGCAAAGAGGGGCGATTCAGGTCTAATCTCTCAGGAAAGCGAGTCGATTTCTCAGCTCGTACTGTCATCTCTCCTGATCCAAACCTCAGTATGAACGAGGTGGGTGTACCGGAGCAGATTGCTAGGATTCTGACTATCCCACAGAGAGTTACGGATTGGAATCTCGAGGAGATGAAGGAGCTTGTACTCCGAGGTCCTGACAGGCACCCTGGAGCTAACTACCTCATCCGTACAGACGGGCGCAGAGTGGACCTTCGATTTGTAAAGGACCGCACAATAATCTCAGACACAATCGAACCCGGTTTCATTGTGGAGCGTCACCTTGATTCCGGCGATATTGTTCTATTCAATCGACAACCATCATTGCACAGAATGTCCATAATGGCACATGAAGTGAAGGTAATGCCTTACCGAACATTTCGGCTTAGTCTTTATGTCTGCCCGCCATACAATGCAGACTTTGACGGGGATGAAATGAATCTCCACGTACCTCAGTCTGAGGAGGCACGCGCAGAAGCACGCGTTCTGATGAGGGTTCAAGAGCAAATTCTATCTCCGAGATATGGAGGTCCAATCATTGGCGCTCTTCAGGACTATATCTCGGCAGCATTCTTGCTTACTAGGAAATCAAGTCTCTACACAGAGAATCAAGTGAACCAGTTATTGGCGACTGGTAGGTTCACCGGAGCACTACCAGACCCAGCCATTATGGCTCCAATGAAACTATGGACTGGAAAGCAAATCTTTAGTATGTTTATTCCAGAGGGAATCAATATCTCCTTCAAAGCAAACGTCTGTCGCAAATGCAATGTATGCGAGAAAGAAGACTGTCCCTATGACTCATATGTTGTTGTTCGGAATGGGGAATTGCTGTTTGGAGTTGTTGATGAGAAGGCCTTTGGTGCCGGAGAGCCCGACTCACTGTTTCACAGGATAATCAAGGAGAAGGGATCCACTGCGGCACGAGTGTTTATGGACTCAGTCGGTCGACTTCTGGTTCGGCTCATCACTGACAGAGGATTTTCCCTAGGCCTTAACGATGTTACTCTTCCCAGGGAGGCGTCGCAGAGAATCAGAATAATCCTTGAGGAAGCCGACCACAAGGTCAACCAACTCATTGAAACCTACAAACGAGGAGAGCTTGACCCTAATCCAGGACAGACCCTTCTTGAAACTCTTGAGCAGAGAATTATGGCCACACTCGCGGAGGCAAGAGACTCTGCAGGTGCTGTAGCCGGAGAGCACCTTGGTCTTGAGAACTCAGCAGTTATTATGGCACAGACCGGCGCACGAGGTTCACGACTGAACTTGTCACAGATGGCTGCCGTTGTTGGACAACAAGCAGTACGTGGTGAGCGTATTAGCCGAGGGTACATTGGGCGAACTCTTCCACACTTCGAGCGTGGTGATCTTGGAGCACGTGCAAGAGGTTTTGTTACATCGAGCTACAAGAGTGGTCTTGATCCAATAGAATACTGGTTTCATGCCGCAGGTGGGCGTGAAGGACTTGTAGACACTGCTGTTCGCACTTCCACTTCCGGATACATGCAACGTCGGCTCATGACAGCTCTGCAAGATCTAAAGGTGGAAACTGATGGTACAGTACGAACTGCTCCTGGACGAATAGTTCAGTTCAAGTTTGGTGATGATGGTGTGGATCCAAGTAAATCCGACCATGGACGATCCGTGAATATCGACATAGCCATTGAGAAAGTTCTTGGAAAAAGAAGGAAGGAATAGCGGAGGCGAGATGAATGTCAAAGAAGACTGCAGAAAAGAAGACCGCGAAGGCAAAGCCAAAGACAACAAAGAAAAGCACACCAAAGGCAAAATCCAAGGCCAAGCCAACGAAAGCAAAGCCAAAGGCAGCAAAACCCTCCACTGATACCATGGACAAGTACATGATAAAGCGTTTTGAAGACATGAGAGAGGAGCGTCGTCTTCCTCCGAAAGTAATGGAGGAACTTGAAATAAAGGTCAAGGACCTAAATCTCTCAAAGAAAGAATTCGATGAGATTTGCGACAATGTGGTCGAATCATATGAGAGAGCTTTGGTTGAACCTGGTGAGGCTGTTGGAACTGTTGCAGCTCAAAGCATCGGAGAGCCAGGAACACAGATGACACTCCGAACTTTCCACTACGCGGGTGTAGCAGAGCTAAGCGTCACGCAAGGGCTTCCTCGTCTCATTGAAATTGTCGATGCCAGAAACAATCCAAGTACTCCCACAATGAGGATTCAGCTAGCCGATGAAATCACCAATGATCGAAATGAGGCACGGAAAATTGCACGCGACATTGAGATGGTCTTGGTTGAGAGTGTCGCCAGCAACGTATCCATTGATCTTCTACGTCAGGCTATTGATATCCGACTTGACCCTGAGTTGATGGAAGACAAAGGTCTAACAACCGAGGACGTAGGCGCAGCAATTCAAGATAAAATCAAGACAAAGGGAGAAGTCGAAGTATCTGAGAGCGTAATCTTCGTCTATCCAGCAAATGACACTCTCGCAGAGCTTCAGAGATTGAGTGAGAAGATTCGTGATGTCCGCGTTAAGGGTATTAATGGCGTGACTCACGTTGTGATTCGAAAGGAACCTGAGGGATACATTCTCTATACCGAGGGGTCAAACCTGGCTGACACATTGGAAGTTGAAGGAATTAATCCTCACAAAGTCTACACGAATAACCTACGTGAAATCTTTGAAGTGCTTGGCATTGAAGCAACACGAAACGCCATAATTCGAGAGGCAATGAATGTTCTCAATGAACAAGGAATGGATGTAGATGTCAGGCACATCATACTGGTTGCAGACATGATGACTGCAGATGGTACAATCCGTCAGATTGGTCGTCATGGCATCTCTGGTTCTAAGAATAGTGCACTTGCACGAGCTGCTTTCGAAGTAACAATCAAGCACCTACTTGGTGCAGGTATCGCAGGAACAAGAGATCCACTACGTGGAATAACCGAGAACGTCATTCTTGGTCAACTTATCCCGCTCGGTACAGGAGCAATTGACTTGCTGATGAGCCCACAGGGAACAGTCAGAAAGAAGCGATAGGGCCTTTACCACGGCGCAAACATTAAAACAGGACGCCATATGTCGCAGATAGTTCGGCGCATGACGTTTAAAAAAGGACAAAGAACAACGAGGTCATGAGAATTGAGCCTAAATCAGCCAATAGCGAGCGCTGTAAGCACAGGTGAGTGCAAAATCGGCGCAAAATCATCCATAGAGTCATTGAAGGATGGAGTGGCGAAAGTCGTAGTAGTTGCAGCCAACTGCCCCCAAGACGAATTCGAAGATATTGAGAGATATGCAAAGCTCTCCGATATCAAGGTCCTGAGGTTCGAAGGAACTTCTTGGGACCTTGGAGAAGTGGTTGGAAAACCATTCATGGTTTCCGCAATTGCTGTAATCAAACCTGGTGACTCAAAGATACTGAAGATGGTCTGAGGCGAGTTCTCTTGGTCAAACTATCTATGGACGATATGTCCCTTATCGCGACTTTTGAGCGAATCACAGGCGCAGCCGCAGTAGATGTCGTAATCGATGACGATGGCGAACGAATCATCTTCGTTGTCCGTGCCAAACAACTAGGAAAGGCAATTGGCAAAGCCGGGGCCAATGTCAAGGCAGCTGCTGAGGCGTTTGGTCGATCAATTGATGTTGTAGAGATGGCCGATACCGCTGAAGAGTTTGTCAGGAGTGCTCTTGCTCCTGCTCGAGTTGAGGAAGTGAAAATCATTACCCACCGAGACGGAAATAGAGTTGCTTCGGTAACGGTGAAGAGTGAGGACCGGGGTATTGCGATTGGCCGTGACGGACGTAATGTTGCACGCGCACGTATTCTAGTTCGTCGACACTTTGATCTCACAAACGTTGTGATTGCATAGGTCACTTCCTTTTGGGCTTCTGCCCTACCCAATCTGACAGAATTCTTGAATCAAAACCGGATGCATTTGATAATCCTTTTAAGGAAACTCTAGTCCGAAGCCGTGGCCACCAACAGTGATTACCCTACATGTTGGTTCCATCATCACCAAAGAGGTCAGAAATATTGTCACGTGGAAAGAGTCCACTCGGTGAATTCGCAGCGCGACCCCTCTTGCGAAAACGCAAGAAGTTCCGCTGGAAGAAGTCAGCTTACAAGAGCAGAGCACTCAATCTCAAAAAGAAGACGGACCCTCTAGAGGGCGCTCCGCAGGCTAGAGGCATTGTCTTGGAGAAAGTCGGCGTCGAAAGCAAGCAACCCAACTCTGCTATCCGAAAATGCGTACGAATTCAGCTCTCAAAGAATGGTAAACAGATCACAGCATTCATCCCAGGTGATGGTGGCCTCAAGTACATAGATGAACATGACCAAGTTCTTGTCGAGGGTATTGGTGGTGCAATGGGTGGCGCGATGGGCGACCTTCCAGGTGTTCGGTGGCAGGTTCGAAAAGTTAACGGCGTGTCACTCGAGTCTCTGATTTACGGCAAGAAGGAGAAGCCGATACGTTAGGTGATTATGATGGCTGAAGAAGAAAAGATTGAGGCTGCTGAGGAGGCTCCTGAAGAACCAGAGCCAAAGCCCGATGCTGAGCCACATGTTGCACCCGACCTTCTGCTGTTCGGTAAATGGGACTCTACTGAGGTTGAAATCACCGACGTTGGTCTGGTCCGATACATCTCTCTAAAGCCCGTGCTAATTCCTCATACTTCCGGAAGGCACGCACACAAGAGATTCCACAAGAGCCAGATTCCAATTGTTGAGAGGTTTGTCAACAAGCTACTAAATGCAGGCCGCAGGAAGGACAAGAAGACACGAACCGGCCGAAATGCTGGCAAAAAGGCGCATGCAATTGGCACCCTTCGCCGTGTCTTTGAGATGATTGACTACAGAACCGGCCTCAATCCTATTCAGGTCCTTGTTACTGCAATTGAGAAGGCTGCTCCTGCAGAGGAAACGACCCGTATCTCCTATGGTGGAATGGCCTACCCGCGTTCCGTGGATGTAGCTCCGCAGCGGAGAATAGACCTTGCTCTCCGATACTTGGCAGTAGGAGCAGTACGTTCTGCACACAAGAGGGCTAAGTCTCTTGAAGAATGCCTAGTGGATGAGTTGCTTCTCGCCTACAAGGGCGATGATGCCAGCTTCGCAGTGGCAAGGAAAGAAGAGCGCGAGAGAGTCGCTCGTTCTGCAAGGTAATCTTGAATACTGCAAGGCCGCTTGCCTGCGCAATCTATTTCCTACTAACTACAGCTCATTCCAGGTTTGTATCTAGTCAGAAAGGGATATAGTGCAGTACTTCTATGAAGAGAACCGATTACGATGGCCGAACGTGTATTGATCTGTTATGGAACGCGAAAAGGAACAACTGCGGAAATGGCTGAAGCAATAGCCGGGATCATCATGGAATCTGGTGCAGAGGTTGATATTGTGAATCTCAAGGACAAGAAAGTTCCTGCAGCGATTGAAGACTATAACCTGATAGTGGTCGGGAGTGGGATACAGGCCGGGAGCTGGACAAGTGAGCCTCGCGATTTCATCAAGAAGAACCTTGGCTTGCTTTCCCAGAAGAGGGTGGCACTTTTTGTTGTCTGCCTAGATGCTGCAAGTGAGGACAAATGTGACGATGCACAAAGAAATTACCTTGACAAGATTGTGGAGGAAAATCCAGGATTAAATCCAGTATCAACAGCTCTTCTTCCAGGAAAGATCGATTTCAGACAACACAATTTCGTGATTCGAAAGATGCTGAAGTCTATTATCAGCAAGGAACTCCCTCCGGGCGAAGAAGTGCAGGAAGTAATGGACTTCACGGATATAGACAAAGCACGCGAATGGGCTAGCTCTCTCGTTTCCGAGTAATGGCGGGCGAGCTAGGTATGTCCAAAGAATCGGTTGCCTGGCTGGCAATACTACTCACAACCGTTGCATGGGCATCCTCTCTGATTCTAGCGAAAATCGTATTTGCAGAGGAAATGACACCAGTTGTTTTTGTTGCACTTCGGTATACCGTTGCTTGCCCAGTCCTTGCGTTCCCTGCCTATGTTGCAGGAAGACGCGCAAAGGTATCAGGTGGCTTGAAGCTTAATTGGCGTATCTTGCTTGTAGCAGGACTCAGCGGTCCTTTCATTTCCCAGACTCTGCAGTACCTCGGTCTCAACATAACTTCCGCTGGCGATGCAATCCTTCTTCTTAACATAAGTCCAGTCTTCGGAGTTATCTTAGCCCTACCAATACTTGGTGAGCGAATCACAAAGGAAAAGACGGTTGGTCTTTTCCTGGCCACCGCGGGTGCAATGCTTATCGTGTTTAATCCGGCAACAATGGATCCGGCAATCAGTACAACTCGGGTTCTTGGAGATTTGGTTGTTGTCTTTTCTACGTTCTTCTTTGCTATTAATAGCATTGCGGGAAAAATAGCAGTAAGAACTATGGACTCTATCACTGTGACCTTCTACAGCACACTAATTGCAGTCCCCTTCATATGGTTCTCAGCAGCTTTCTACGAAGATATATCGGTCGTTCTCAGACTCAGCCTGTTGTCCTGGGTTGTTGTACTATGGGTTGGAGTCATCAATACCGCATTGGCATTTGTCTTATACTATGAATCAATGAAATACATTGAGGCATCCAAGGTTCAGATAGCCTTGAATCTCATCGCTGTATGGGGAGTAGTGATGTCATTTCTTGTTCTAGGCGAAGCAATTCTACCTCTCCAGATATTCGGTGGATTTGCAACAATTCTAGGTGTAATTATCACACAAAAATCCAAGAAATCAAGACCTCAGAAGCTAGGTCCAGAAGAAATATGATGGTGCACACCCATCCTAGGAGTGAGATGAAGTTTGCAGGCCGTTCAGAAAGGCGCGAACACTGTTTATGTGTTCACGGAGGAGTAACTCCGAACGACCTGCACTTCTAGTAAAATCATCCGCGAAAATTCGGAGACGCCTTTCGAATGAGATAGCGGATGACCAACCTAATGATTGACTTACTAGAGCTTGATCCTAACCATGATAAGAACCACGAAATAGTATTACGTATTACATGTTATAAGCTTTTTGACGGGAAACGAAATATCTAGTAAAATCATCCGCGGATTCGAAGAACCAACTACTTGCCTTCAGGCGGAGTTTCTTCGCTAATTCCTCTCTCAAGAATTGGAACAACGTAGGTATACAGACTTCCGGTTGCAGGATCATGAGTCACTCTCTTGAGAAGGCGATCCAGTTTCTTCTCAAGAGGTTTCATGTCAAAGGATCTTGTGATGAACACCAGCTTAGCGCCTTCGTCTGTGATGAACAGGCTGGCCATCATCAACGTATGTGCATTGCTCAGATTCTTGATACCATCCATGACCGCAGTCGCAAGGTCTACAGCTTGTTTCCGAACATCATCCTCTCTAGGTACACTTCTCCTGTCGTGGAGAATGTAACCTTCCGCCTCAAAATCAAACTGTTGTCCCATGGAACTCTGTGCTCCTACAGCACATATAAGCTCCCAAATAATTAAGATAGAGAGGCGAATACGATGAAGCGTCTAAATGGGAGCAAACGAATTGGAATCCCTACAATCCTCATGGGCATCCTGCTTCTACTAGCAATCTTCGCACTACTCCTCATGAAATTCGCGACTTATGGCTGTTTCATAGGTCTCTTGTTTTATCTAGTTGGAATGGGTCTTTCACTATCTTTCTTTGCTGAATGGGGTATCAGTAAAACAATCCGTGCCAAGAAATTCGAAATCTCATTCAAACAAGTCCGTTGGTCAAGAATGTTTGAGTTTGCCGTGTTCACCTACTGGGTTCTTTTCGTTGATATTCAACTTGTAGAAGGATTTCTTTTCCCTGATTGGCTTGATTGGAGGAC
>JBHLND010000340.1:0-3349 GCA_048937485.1 Promethearchaeota archaeon | reverse complement strand
AGAGCACTCCCGGTTTCATTCAATCGGGCCAGGAATGCATCGTAGCTCCCACTGTCTGGCAGAATCTGGTCTTGAAGAGGGAAGTCAGATGAACCAGTGTATCCGGACACAATTACATTGTTCTGTGAGTCAAATCTAATCCCTGATCCAAATTCCCATCCATCACCTCCAAGGAGTGTGGCCCAAAGCAATGAATCGAGGTTTGGCGTAAGTTTGGCAATGAGAGTATCCGTCGGACCGCCTCCATATTCAAGCTGAAACGCGTCTGGCGTGACTGTGTCATTGTTCCCTGTGAAGCCTATGATGCCAATATTGCCATCGCCATCTAGCCTCACAGAAGTAGCAGTATCTTGCTCATCGCCTCCCAGATATGAGCCAAGCAGTATGGATTGCCCATCAGATGCCATCGATAGTAGCATAATGTCACTTGTTCCTCCTCCGTAGGTGGGTTGCACAACGCTTGCATTGGTATCGAGGTCATCGGAGCTGGTCTGTCCAACCATCACATAGTTACCATTGCTATCTACCTCTAGGTCGTCAATCGAGTCCTCTCCTGAACCACCATAATATGTCGAAAACAGAATGGTACCGTTCGGATTAATCTTTGTTACAAAGGCATCACTGGTGCCATTCAGTTCTGTCTGCAGTGCATTCAATATGTAGAAGTTGGATGATTGAGTTGATCCTACTACAACAAGATTGCCTTCGTTGTCAAGATCAAATGCCATTGCATATTCCATACCGTTCCCACCAAAATACGTGCAGAACTCAAGCTCATGCTGCGGAGTGAATCTGGCTATTAGTGCATCACCTTGCCCACCGTAGGTTTCTTGGATGGGATTTTGGAGTTCCATATTCGTAGATTCAGTATATCCAAGAACCCACACATTTCCAACATCATCCACAATCAAATCTCGAAGCCAGTCTTCCATATCTCCTCCAAGATAGGTCAAGAACTCAAGCCTTATTGTTGAGTAGTCCATTGGCATAGCTAATCCCGCTGGAAGATATCCCACGCAACTAATTGCTCCCAAAACTGTCGTGACTTGCGATCCTGCCAGCAAAATAGCGGCTAAAAGAAATGCCCTACTTCTCATCTCACCACGCACCCAATCCGAGTCTACCAAACAATAATCTGCTTAGATAAAAGACAAATGTTGCACGCAGAACTTAGTGCGCTCAAGATAAAAGGACGGATTACCGAACTCAAACAGGGATTTCAAGATGGACCTTGGGTACAGCGACCGGTTGAATAACTTCACTGAACCTGCAAGAGCAGATCCCAATACTATCGAGCTATCAACGTGCGATCCGCCACGCTTTGGCTTTGGACCTGACCCTGAAGTATTGGAGTCAATCAAGATTAAGAGATTGGGTAAAGGATATCCTTCTGTGAATGAGGATCTTGTGTCCGGAATCAAGTCGCGGACAAAGTCATTCACTGGAATTTCGGTCGACGAATCCGATGTTGTTGTCACAAATGGCTGTGGTGCTGCCTTCGGTGTACTGTCAATAGTTCTCAATGGATGGTCCGTTGGGATAGAGAGTCCATTCTACCTACCTGCATACGAGTACTTCCGAAGAACAACGAAGACGTGGTACGCTCGTTGCAGACCTGAGCTTGGGTGGGGGCTCGATTTCGACCTTTTAAGAAGGGAGCTGGAAACACGCAATCAACCCGGAGCTCTCTTCCTTGTAAGCCCATCCAACCCCACTGGCCATATCCATAGTGAATCTGACTGGCGTCAACTTGTTGACCTAGCTGGAGAGTTCAGCCAAGTCATAATCACGGATGAGGTCTATGACGAGATGAGTTTTGCGTCTTTTTCATCTCTTCTTCAGGTTGCAAAGGACGTTCCAGTAGTCTATATGCATGGCTTCAGCAAGGTCTGGCGGGCTCCTGAGATTCGGGTTGGATATTTGATTCTTCATGACCCAGAAGAGAAAGCAACGGCTCTCTTCAAGGAGATAAAGAATGTTGCAGCTCTTGGCTTTGGTGTAAATCCGTTGTCTCAGATGATGGCTGTTCAGCTTCTGAAAGAGAGAAGTGAATATAGGATGAACCAATTCACTGGCATTAGAAACCGTCGGGATGCCTTGAATGAAGCAATTAGGAACTCCTCCAACTTGAGAAGTGTTGAGGCCGGCGGAGCCACCTACCAGATGATAGAAACTCCGTGGAATGATTGGGAGGTATGCTCAAGGTTGCTACAAGATCACAGAATTCTTGTAACGCCAGCAAGTGTTCATGATTCAGAACTAGGTGACAAATTTGTAAGAGTTGTCTTTTTGAACACAATCGAGAATCTCAAGCATTTCGTAAAGTGTCTGGACAGTTTTAGTGGATGAAGCGCCTTCAGGCGACTTATTGCCTCTCAACAACAGCTTTCAATCTTTCATAGGTGTCGCCAGCTTTTGAAAAGGGACACACCTTTACACAAACAGAGCATCCCATAGTCTTCCAGAAGTATTCGAAACAGAGGTCTCTATCAATGCAGGTGCTCATCTTTCCAATGCCTGGGACATTCTCGATTCTGACAACTTTCTCACTGTAGATTGCCTGCTGTGGACATTCTTTCTCACATCTCCCACATAACTCACAGTATTCCTCAATCCAGACGTGATCAAGATTGTCTGTATAATCAAAGTATGGGTGTTCGATGAAAACAGGTGCTAGCCGAACTCTCTGTCCATATTGGGGAGTGATCAAGAGGCCATTCATACCCTGCCATCCCATCCCAGCTTTGCCAGCTAATGAGGTTGTATTCGTCAGGCCGCCAAGTGGATGATTGCTGTGACAGCGGACGCCCTTCTTTCTTAGCCACTTTGCTATATCATTCACAACAATCCCAAGACTACCGTAGACTCTCATTACCTCCTTGCCAGCCTGGTATTCGGGTGCATAATCTATCTCTTTCCTCTTCATTTCTTGTCCTACAACAACTGCATACTTGAAGAGAGTGTATTTCCCTCTGAAGATCATCTCCTGCGGCAGTTCAGTGAATCCAATGATCACATCATCCCATTTCCTAGCTACGAATTCTTTCAACTTGTCCCAAAGTTCAGGTTTGGGTTCAAACGGGCTAGGTTCCCAGTTCTCTATCATCCTGTTTACTTCGTTCCAGCTTGCGTTCATCCCTCTCAATATGGTCATCATGGTTCTAGCGAGGGCAGGCATTGCACGCTTTGGCATTCCTCTTTCCCCTAGCATACCAATTCTCCGTATCGACGGGCCACCCCCCATTCGGTCCGCCATAATTGTGAAGAAGTATTCAAATCCCTCCTGCAAGGCCTCAGGACCAGAGGAGTAGACAAAATCAAGGTTCTCACTTGCCCATTTTCTGAATTC
>JBHLND010000339.1:0-3374 GCA_048937485.1 Promethearchaeota archaeon | reverse complement strand
AATAGACTCACCGTCAACGGCGTGGTTCATGTCATAACAGGTGGGGCGGGTGCGCCTCCGTACTATACTCCTTGGGGCGGTGATTTCTATCACTATGTGAGAGCTTCTGTGCAGAGCAGTAGTATCCATATTCAAGTTGTTAAACCCGATATGTCGATTGCTGACGACTACATAATACCTGATACAGGACCGATCGAGATTCAGCTTCGCATAATTGCCAACAATTCGGAAAGAAGTGCAGGATTACTTCCTACCATTCACTTCAGTAGATATCCAGCAACTGTATACTACTCCTGGGACTCTGTAGCCAATTCAACAGAACTGACTGGATTTCCTGAAGCTCCCGGGAATCATACTCTCGATGTGTACGCAGAGGATGATGAAGGCATCTGGGGTCATGCTCATTATGTATTTACTACAAGCGGGAGCACTGTGACCACAACGACTGACAACCAACCGGACCTTATCACCTTAATACTCCTAGCTGGAGGCATTGCTGCAGTAGTCGTCATAGTTGTAATTGTAGCTATCAAACGAAAGTGATTAAGAACCAATTATTGATGAGGGGAAAGCGCAGCCTGCAACCAAATCCTGAGTCTGATCTCAATACATCTATCTATACGAAGACAAGAAAGTCTGCTTATAGACAATCTCAAGCTCATACTCTTCCAGAGCCTGTGCTAGTGGACTTCGTCCCAATGCATGAGTTATTCCATGCTTATCGTCATCTGCATCTTTTGCATCGCTGACCACTCGTAGAAATTCTTCATCAAACGGAGGTCTGAGATAAGTTGCCAATCGGATGAAATCTACCAGTTTCTTCCTCGCCCTTTGTTCCCATCTCCTCCAGTAGTATGAATAGCTAGTATTCCTGTTTTGCGTCCACCTTCTGAGAGTCCTATGCATCTTCTTTATCCGTTTGGCAAAGTACTCATGAACAGGTTTCATTTTTCCTACACCAGAGATTTCAAGCATTGTAACGACAGCGCTCTTTGATGGGCGGTCGTAGCCAATTCGTTTGATAATCAGTGGTGCCTGTCTTTTGATTGCGGCCTTCCCCGGTTTCCCAAGTTTGGCTAAAGCTAGAACGCTGGACCGCAGAACTGGTCTGCTCTTGGATGTTAGATATGGGGTCAATATCTCTACGAGTCCCTGTGAATTCTGATTCGAAAGCGCCTGAATTGCCGCCGCTTTGGCAGATGTTCTGCCAGATCTTACTAGCTGGATAAGAGCGTTCCTACATTCGGGGGAGTAGATCTTTCCAATCGACGCAACGGCTGCTTCTTGAGTCTTTGACCAATATCCACCACTGGAGACCTCTTTCAGGATGTCAATAGACGACCAGTGACCAACCTTCCCCAAGGCATTGATTAGGGCAATTCGGACTGTTCGATTTTGTTCAAGAGGTAACCGATGATGGAGAAAGGGCAATGTCCGCAGGTCTTCAGTGCGACCAAGTGTCCTAGCTGCTGTTGCTCGATTCCCCGGAGCCTTGTACAATGCAATGCGTACAGCATTCGCAAGAATCTCTGCTGTTCTTTTGGTGCATCTGCTCTTGAAAATACGACTGCTTCCCAATGTTCGGTATGTCTTCTGAGGGTCCACCTCGTCGCCCAGTTCCTTTGTAAGACTCCTCATGGCATTGACCGCGCTATCAGTCAAGTCTTCGTCAAGGTAAGTACCTCGTCGCCAATAGTAATAGGATCTATTCCTCGTAGTGGAGTCAACAGGCTTGGATCCGTCAATCATTAGGATGGTGAAACCATAGTAGGTTCCCAGCACCTCAATTCTTGATGGATTACGACTTAGCTGCTCAATCTCTCGTTTTCGAGCATCAATGACATCTTTAACCAGAACTGCATACGGAGTCGTCGACATAGCGTCCACATCCAAGAAGTATGTGTGCCTGTTCTCAATTTGCTCTGTCAGAATGTCCATGGAGTGTTCGAGTGCTCCAGCTCTGATTTGGTTGAGAGTATCGCCTTCAAGAGATGCGAATTCCTTGAATATATCGGAATCAGTTCCTCCAACAGCCTCTAGTTGCAGAAGCGAAACCAGTGCATCTCGCGATTTTCCCGGAGAACCTGATGACTTGATCGTCTTCAGAAGCTGATTCCAGCCGCTAGTTCTGATGTACTCATCAGCATGTTTCTCTAGTTCGGAGTAGTTCCGTCTAGTAACAAGATTGCTAATTGCTACCTTTGCCACCATAACTCCCCAAATTCGTTCTGATGGGAGTATATTAACCACTAGGCTACTCTTGCATGGGTCAAGTCTGTCATCAAGCTCGTTTCTTTGCTACAAGTACAACCAAAACCAAGGCCACAAGCGCGGTTCCTGAAATCACGGCCAGTTCAAACACCAATGGATTACCATCAGCAGGCTCAGATGCTACTGGTGAAACACTTGTATTCGCAGCAGATGGGATGAACCCATTCTTCGATGCTGTGATTGTGACGTTCTCAGAATCCTGCAAATCTGGTATCGAAAACTGAACTGCGCCGGTGCTATCGGTAATCTCTCTCTGGAGTATCGACTCTCCAACAATCGTAACAATAGCTCCCGTAACAGATGAACCCTCAGCTGTAGCATGTACAGTAATCACTCCGGTCTCATTATTGGATGTAATCGTGATACCAAGATTCGAAGGAATGTCAAGCCATATTGGAACCTCAGGATCACCCATCAGGTTATACTGGCTAAGAGTTCGTCCCCCATCATATGCATCTGGGCTCTCGGCAACATAGTCACTCGCATAATCATCCTTTGCAAGCGCAAGTGCCCTTCCAGGATGGTTTCCATCAACACTGAATATCTGCCTCCAGAACCGTTCTAGAAGACCCTGCGTGTACCACCCCAGTGTAGCTCCTTCATACCAGCCGGGGTCATAGTAGGCGGATTGCGAACTTCCAATTGCTCCAATTCCGCTCGTGCGTGTGATGTATTCGGTCAGGCAATTGTGACCAACAAAGGTTCCAGTCGAGCAGGCTGCAAGAAAGTAGAGGCCAAGCATACCCCTTGTATCAAACTCGGATGACGTCGAAAGGAAGGCTTGTCCCGCTTGGCTATCAATCCCCCAATCATAGAGACCGTCTGCATCCACATCATTTGTGAAGATGCTCCTCACTGTTGATGTTGGAGAGCCATGTGCGTCAGACATGAAAATGGACACTCCCTCATTTACACACTCCTCGATCATGGACGCGTTTATCGAATAATCATAGCTATACTGCGTAGTTTGAACTCCCTCGGTTTCTGCCAGAAGGATGCAATCCCAATCTGAAGGAATAATGTTCTCCTTGATCCAGTTATGGTTTCGATTCGTGTCAAATCCCAAGTAGTCCTCTTCATCAAGAATGTCGTTTCCATTAACG
>JBHLND010000338.1:0-3413 GCA_048937485.1 Promethearchaeota archaeon | reverse complement strand
CTGGTTCCCAGACCAACCAGAGATGGTTGTAGAGATGCTGCAGAAGTTAAAGGTCAATGCCGGCTATGTGCCGAGTGAGGTTTGCTGTGGTCTGATGTCATATTGGGCCGGTGATGACAAGAGCTTTGAAAGAATCGCACGCAAGAACTATGAGATGTTCAAGAAGGCTAAGGTTGAGCATATTGTTACTGGGTGTGGGGGATGTTTTGGAACTCTTGCGGAGCACTACAAACACATTATCCCAGAATTCGACGTACAAGTGCACCACACGGTTGAGGTGTTGGCGGACATGGTTCGAAATGGTGTACTCACCTTCAAGGGCAGGGACGGGACCTACACATTTCATGACAGCTGTCATCTTGGCAGAGCGCTCGGTATCTACGAACCGCCAAGAGAGATTATTAGAGCGATACCAAGATTGGAGCTTGTCGAACTAGCAAACAACAGGGAGAATTCCAATTGCTGTGGTGGGTTCTTGACCGTATTGGATCCTGATTTATCAGAGTCTGTCGGGATGAGAAGGGTTAATGAGGCGGTTGAACTAGGTGTAGATGGAATGATTACAACCTGTGTCTCATGCTTTAAGAATCTAAGTTACTGTGCACGTGAAACTGACCTGGAAGTGATTCAGCTTGACGAGTTGATTCTCAACCTTGCACAGTCGTCCCTCGTAGAGGAGGAATAGGATATGAGTGAAGGTAGAAAAGGAACAAGAGTGGTAATTGTTGGTGCAGGAATAGCTGGATTTAGCTGTGCATTGGAGCTCAAAGGGCTCAAGGCACGCTGTACAATTCTGGAGAAGGAAAAGACTGTCGGCGGAAGAGCTAGGTCATTTACGGAGTCTGGATACGTCTTTGACCAAGGACTTCACTTCTTTGTCGGTGGGTTCAAGTCGCTAATACCAATCCTGGAGAGAAGTGGTATTCGAATGACCACGGTCGGAGATGGAGCGGCCTGGCTGAAAGGCGGCGAAAGGCACTTCATTCGCAGAGCCGATAATATCGTGGGCCAAATAGTTGATCTCGCTAAGTTTGGTTTGCTTCCAGCAGCAGACCGTGCGAGATTGGGATTGATGGTTCAGCAAAACATGAATCGTCCGGATGAGGAGTTCCTAGAGCTGGATAAAATGACATTCGCCAAATATGCGGAAGAGAATATTCCCGAGTCAATCCTTACAGACTTCTATGAACCTTTGATTAAGACGGTGACATTTATGCCTCCGGAAGAGGTTTCAGCTGGACAGTACCTCTACTCAGAGAAGCTTCGATTTGCCTATGAAGATGGATTCAAGGCTATGTATCCTGAAAGAGGGGGTCTTGGTAGTGTACCACACACACTGATGCTTCAGGCACGGAACTTCGCAGTTGAACCAAAGGTTAACTGCAATGTCAAGCAAATCGTTATTGAAGACAACAAAGTGCACGGAGTCCATTATGAACAGGATGGCAAAGATATGCAAATCGATGCTGACGCAGTTGTTGTTACTACACCAATAGACCTACTGCCAAACTTTGTTGACATGAATAAGATACCTGGAGATTTCACAAAGGCAATCAGCAAATTCACCTATGCTCCATCCACAGTTGCCTACTTTGGCTTGTCATCACGTGTTCTGGACTTCAATGTTGGTGCGTTTGTGCCAAGGAAGAAGATCAACATTGTTGGTGAGGCAAAGCGTGTTTCAGGCGTGCTAGCGCCGATAGGTGAGTCGCTTCTAACAGTCACAAGCATTGACAAGGAACTACTCAAGATGGGTGATGAAGAGGCGACGGAGGTCATTCTTGACGAGTTGAAGGAGCTTATTCCTGGCGTTGAACAGAAAGTCACTTGGAAGAAGAGCTGGAAGATTTGGCGGTCAGTTCTCTCCCAGCCTCCAGGAATCCTGAAAGATAGGCTTGGAACAAATAGGACTGGAGTAGACGGACTGTACGTTGCAGGTTCATTTGCAAACTGCGGGATGTATTATGCTTCTATGGAAGCGGCATCCAGATCCGGCATTGCTTGTGCAGGTGAGATGATAAAGGACCTTCCGTGATGAATTAGAGTGGGAGCGCCTCTGAAGTATTGGCGCTTCCCGAATTCATTTTTCAGTAGTACCCTAGCCCAACAGTCTTAAGCAAAGACCTTGAAATCCGTTTTTGGAATGACGAAGTCTGGACCGATTGAGCAGAGTGGTCAAAGAAACGACCCCTATGTGTGTTCCTCGTGCGGGAACTGCACTTCAGTGTGTCCAGTATTTCGCCAAATGAAATGGGAGCCCTATGGACCTCGAGGAAAACTCAGTCTAGTGAAGGCGATTTTGGAGGGAGAAGCAAGTTTCAATCCTGAGTTCACTCGGAAGCTCTTCATGTGCAACTTGTGCGAACATTGCACCTCTGTTTGTACAACTGGAATAAGGCTTGACAGGTTCTGGGAACTTACTAGAGAAGAAGCCTCAGTCAGAGGATTGACACCGCCACCCGTGAAATTTGCCTCTGAATCAGTCAGAAAACTGGGAGACCCTTTCTCAATTGGAAAATCAAGCAGAATGCTTTGGACAGAAGGGATTGAGGATATTGTTGGAAACAGAGTCAATGTTTCAGCGGATACTGCATACTACCTTGGTTGTAGCGTTTCCCTCAAGCATCAACTCCATGATGTTGCTCGATCAATGATTATGATTCTTGAGGCATCCGGAATTGACTATACACTACTTGGCGAAAAAGAAACATGTTGCGGTGTGCCGCTGGTTTGGGCCGGGGAGCCAGAAGGCGTATTGACACTTGTTGAGCAGAACATTGAGGCCTTATTGGATCTTGGAGTCAAGCGAGTTGTGTTTAGTTGCCCATCTTGCATTAGCTCCTGGATGAGCGCCATTCAGATGAGAAGAGTTACCTCCAAAGCTTGGAATCTGGAACTACTTACTTCATCTCAGTTTATTCGTCAGTTGATTGACCAAGGAAATCTGAAGTTCGAAGAGCAGGATATGGTGACTGTTACGTACCATGATTCATGCATCTCTGCTCGGGTTCTTGGTGTTTTAAAGGAGCCACGCGAGGTAATTGAACGGATTCCAGGAGTATACCGCGTGGAAATGGTGCCTTCAGAGAAGGAAACACGGTGCTGTGGGTCTCATGCATTGGTAAATATGGTAGATCCGCATCTGGCTGCGCAAATAGCTGAGATGAGACTTCGTGACGCGTCTGTCACACCAGCAACAAAGCTTGTGTCTGAGTGCCCAAGGTGTCTCTTGGCTTTTGATTTTGCCACGATGACACTTGGATACAACATCGACGTTGTTGACATTGCTCAGCTGGTAGCAAGGTCACTAAAGACCAAGGAGGCTGGTGATTCTTGAGGATTCGGCAGCAAGAACTTGAGGACATCCTTGGTGCAGATAATGTTTCTTTTGATGAAGAAACTTGCAGAATATA
>JBHLND010000039.1:0-14089 GCA_048937485.1 Promethearchaeota archaeon | reverse complement strand
CTGCTTCCTGAAGTTCAAGGGCTTTTGTTGTATCCCAAGTCTTGACCCAGCTTGCGCGCGTCCACAGAAGCTGATAGATTTGATATTTATCGTCGAACTTCTTGGCGTATTCCATGCCTTGGTTATGTGATTCGTACGCTCTTTCATAGGCTCTTTGTATAAAGCTCGCTTCACTTCTCACTGTATTAACCAAAGCCCCAAAGCACTCCAAATCGGAATGGCTGCGGAGCAAACTCTCAGCTTGTCCTATGGGCTCTTCCCAGTATGTTTCGTCAGCCATTTGATACCTCGCCCACCATGCCTTTAGACACAGGAGCTCAATTCGAATCCAATTTTCCTTAGCCTCGCTAATTGCCTGATTAATATCGGCAAAAGATCTCTCAAATCCTATCTTGTGGTGTGGGCTTGTCCAGGACCTGATCCATGGATTGTCATTGAATCTCTGAAGAAGCATGTTCTTTGCTGGCGTCGCTGAGAGGCGCCAGGCGTTCGCTGCGGCTATATAGGCCAATTCAGTTGGAGTCTCATTTTGACATGCTTTCTCACTGAGTCGTAGAACAAAGTCATAGTAGTTCGTAGCATGGTCCATAATCCTCTCAGTAACTGATGCAATTTCCTTGTCAACGAATCGATTGTACATAGTAATTGTGCCAAGCGGCTTCATAATCATTGACTACTCCATCGAACGCGAAATACAAGTAGATTCTTGGTCTTTGACATGAATCTAACGGTTCTTGTCAACCACTAAATCTGCAACTCCTCGAGCTTTTTCTGGATGCGCTCGTAGAGAGTTCTAGTTGTATCAGAGTGTTCGTCAAGCAAGGCATCCTGAAGTATTTTTATTGCCTCCTCATTCTGCTCCTGTGACATAAGGTACTCTGCTTTTAGCAAGGCATGTTGCATTATTATTCCTGGCAATTGTTTCTCTTTGGCATGATTCTCAAGCTTATTCATCCACTCTTCTGAGGCCTCAATCCAAACACCTGCTAAATTTGCGGCAATCTCAGCTCTGGTTAGCCCCAATAGGAAACGGTTGTTATAGATCGCGGCAGGTGTTTTGAGGAAGAGATTATACCAAGGAACTAGCAGCTGAATCGCAGCTAGTGGATTTCCTTGAGTCAGCTCGAAATAGGCGGCTGCAAGATCATTTAATGCTACGTACCCTTCTGCTCCAGATTTCAGAGCCCCCTTTTGGCCAATCTCAAGATGCGTTGTTGCCTCTCTGGTTCTTTTTAGGTGAATCAGAGCTTCAGCTCGTTGAGAATGAAGATATGGGATGTCGGCAGCAACCGGGCCTACAAGATCAAAAATAGAATCAATTAATTCTAGAGCTACGTCTCCATTTCCAAGCTCACAATAGATTCTTGCAATGCAAAAGGTTGGAGAATCAATAATCTCTCGATAGAGCTCCATGTCAGGAAACCCGTATTTCTCCAAGCTAGACTCATAGCACTCAATTGCCAAATCATATTCTCCAAGTGCCTCAGAGATTCGCCCCATGTCCGCCATAGCCTCAGCAATCTTCTGCGGAGCTCCAAACTCCTTTGCTAGTTTATGTGCTTCCTCCTGAAGCGTGAGGGCTTCTATTGCATCCCAGGTCTTTATCCAACTAGAGTGTGTCCAAAGAAGCTGATAAGTCTGGAACCTATCATTGAATTTCTTTGCATATTTCATGCCCTTATTGTATTCATCATATCCTCTCTGAATCGAAGATTCCGCCCCCTCTTTTTGGTAGCCGGAATGAATGAAGCTAAGCTCGCTTCTCACGGTATGTACAAGAGCAGAGAAGCAATCTAGTTCGGCACGCTCCTCTACCATGGCTTCAGCCTTCTGCAATGGCTCATAGTCGAGTAGTTCATCAAGGATATGATATCTTGCGTACCATGATTTTAGGCACAAAAGCTCAACCTGAATCCAATTTTCCTCAGCTGCCTCCAGCGCCTGGTTAATCTTCTCGAACAATTCGTGCATCTTCATCTTGTGCTGAGGAGCTGTCCAGATTCCAATAATCGGATCATGGCCAAAAGCCTCAGAAAGGTCTCTCTTAGCATGAGTAGCTGATAGGCGCCATGCATGAACAGCTGCAAGGTGTGCTAGAAGAGTTGGGGGTTTGTCACGACATGCCCGCTCAGAGAGTCTTAGGACGAAATCATAGTAGCTATCAGCCTGATTCATGATGGTTTCGACTTCTGAAACCGTGTATTTGTCAAGGAAAGGAAAGTACATTGTAATGGTGCCGAGGGGTTTCATTCCTAGTGGCTACTCCAAAGAGGTCGGAATGCATCTGATTCCCACATCTTCAAAAAGAATCTAACGGTGTCCTGAAGACTTGGAAGGGTGGAAGCAGCAGTTGAAATCTATGACCTATCCAAAGCAAATGGTTCAGCGATTATACCTAGTTTGGAGAGGATAATTACAGGGATAGGCCGTGGTAGTGTCAAACTGCTCGCTTCCTTCATTGCTATCGCTTCCTTCCAATCCGCTAAAGGCAAAGACGCAGGAAAGAAAGACCACATCCTCACCGACTGCTACAGACTGGACCATCTTTTGGCAAGTGGAGAACGTAGCCCATGCCTCGACCTCTCCTATTCCCCTGTCCCTTTTCCAATTCATGAGAACTTACGCTAGGATTCTGAGTGTACTCTTTCAGATGAAAATCCCCAGAATGAAGGCCTCATAGATTCCGTAGACTATCCAAGCAAGAGCAACAAACCCAAGAAATGGAGTCCTCTTGTTGACAAGAACAACTGCTGGGTATGTTGCCAGCAGTCCCCCGCCACGCATCAGTCTATCTGCAATGGGATGAAGTCTTATGGGACATCTCACTACCAACCTTGATCCATCGAACGCAATCATTGCCTCAGTTTTACCTGATAATAGATTGAACAAAACAAGATGCCCCAGCTCGTGAATGAGATATAGTGCTAGAAGAAGAACCAAGCACAATACCATTTCACTTGCCATCTTACCTAGTATCCTCTGATTTGACATAGTATCCTCTCCAAAACCTGCTTCCGAGGATCTGTTGATCCTCGGCTGTGGGAATTGACCCACATTATAATACACGTGATAATGTAATAAACATTACGTTATTACGTTATCACGATTTTGAGAGGCGCTTTCTGGCCGTTTTCAGCCGCAAAGTCGTCCTCAGAGAATACCTCGCATCTTCTGAATATCAATACGCGTTAGAGAAGGCCTGCACAGATAGGTTCTGGAGAGTTTCTGGGGGCACGAAAAGTGCAGCGTTCATTTCACTAATCGGACATTATGTCATTCTTTGCCAATTTGGATAGATCTTCAGACACCTGCCTTATCCAGCATTTCTTTGAGTTTCAACTCTGTAAAATAGGGAAATTTCGCAGCAGAAAAAGCAAGTAGAATTGTGGTCGATATGACGAATGGGGCCTCTCTGATATGCCTCGAAATCAGTTCTGCTTCTTGGTGACTCTTCACCAGAAAGTCTGCGAACATAATCGGTTCTGATGCTGAGCTCCATGGGGCCCAAAACACCAAAGGATACTCCTTCCAAAGCCATTGGACAAGTTCATCAACTGATATCATTTTATCATTCCAATTGATGCGAACAAAAACATCCAGAAACCCACCAGCCGCCATATCGAAACTCGCGGTAAGACTGATTCCCCCGTCCTCCTCAAGCTCTCTTAGTGACCTGCGGACTGTTCTTGGAGAGAGTTTGCTCATCCGAGAAATCTCGCTGATCTGCATTCGAGAGTCCTGCAATAGGCATCTTAGGACCTTCAGTTGTGACTTTGTAAACTCGGTCTTGCGACCTGTGTCTAGATCGGTCGTTATCATTGTATGCAATTCGACTTTCTGGACCTGTTCCAACCCTCTTAGGAAGGCACCTAGCTCAGATAGCATAACAGAACCTGAGTATTCGCCGGCGAGGAAATATGCACCCCCACTCACACATGCAAGTGTGCTGACATGAAAGACCATGGGGTTGTCTCCTATGAGTGAGATAAAATCTGAAATGCTCTCAGTACCATCCGTTATAACAAACGCCAGAAAACCGTCAGCATCAGCCATAGCTACTGAGAGTTTAATTGCGAATCTAGTGATTACGCCTTCGTCAACCAGTTTTTCGAGGCGATGCTTAATCGCGTTTGGACTAAGATCAGTCTTTCGAGCAAGAGCTCTGTAGCTAACTCTGCAGTTGGTGTTAATCTCCCTAAGAATGGCTACGTCAACTTCATCCAATGCTACTCCCATCCACTTTGTGTGTCATGGAGCATGTTCGATACGCGGCCACACGAATGCCGTCCAATGATTCTGGTTCTAATTTGATTTATTCGTTGTTATGCAAATCGAATCCATGATTCCTGACAGTATTTGTAATGTTGAATGCTTCTTAGAATCTGGTTTCATACACCTGCTTCGTCCAGCATTTCTCTAAGCATGATATCGCTCTGGCTTTCGAAGGGTTCTGCTGCAATGGCTACTAATGGTGTAGTAGATTTGACAAATGGTTCCTCTCTGATTCGGTTTGATATTGGCCCCATTTCCAGCAAGCTATCCAACATAAAGCATGCAAACATGATCGGTTCGGATGATGACATGAATATAATCCAGAGAACGTCTTTGTACTCGCGCTTAATCCATTCAGACATTTCCTCAATCGATGTCATCTTGTCGTTCCATTCAATACGCAGAGTGGCGTCTACAACACCCCCTGCAGAGTAATTCGTTCTACAGGTATAATGAATTCCCTTACGAGGTCCTATCTCTCGAAGTATCCTACGGACAGTTTTTGCTGCCATACCAGTACTTTTGGCAATCTCCTCAATCTGCATTCTAGCGTCTTCACGTAAGCAGCGAATTACCTTCAGCTGCGCTTTTGAGAAATCGACCTTACCTGCTTGCCATGTAGTAGGACGGTACGTCGTATGTAGCTCAACTTTGCGAACATGGTCAAAACCTCTAAGCATCGCGCCTAGTTCAGCTAGCTGGTTAGTTCCCCTGCATCCACCTAAGACGAAAAACGCTCCCCCATCAGTAGTACTTAGCGTCAACACGTAGCTAATCAGAGGGCTGCTTCCAATGTGTGAAACGAACTCCTTGCTGTTTTCAGTCCCATCAGTGAATATGAGACCAAAAATCCCTTCAATACCCGTCATCTCATGGGTCAAAGAGATCTGAAACTTGAGAATCACTCCTTGGTCAATCATCTTCTTGATTCGATGCTTGACAGCATTAGGGCTGAGCCGGAACTTTCTGGACAAAGACCTATAGCTAGCTCTACAGTTGACCCTGAAGAGCTCGCGAAGAAGATCTTTGTCCATTTTATCCAAAGCGACTCAAATCCCCAAAGTTGGATTGGAGAGATATTTCGACTTGCACTCGAATGCCTGTCTATGAATATAAACCCTGATTTGATTTATTCATTACCCTCAGTGTTTCGGAACATTACTGGAGTCACATTCATCTGACAACGTTTTTACCGAAATAATGACAGCTACCAGGATACCATGAAAAGCCTAACAAAATACCTTACCTTTACCGTTCCAGCACGGATGGATTTCGTTCACATAACTCATCAAGTGCAGGATGCAGTTGTGGAAAGTGGCATCAGTGAAGGGCTATGTCTAGTCAATGCAATGCACATAACTGCCAGCGTATTCATCAACGATAATGAGAGCGGACTGCATGCAGACTACAAACGCTGGCTTGAGGAAATTGCTCCTCACGAACCCATCAGCCGTTACAAACACAACCGCACCGGCGAGGACAATGGTGATGCCCATCACAAGCGACAGATAATGGGTCGAGAAGTTGTCATTGCAATCACTGAAGGCAGACTCGATCTCGGACCTTGGGAGGCAATATTCTACGGTGAGTTCGATGGGCGAAGGTCCAAGCGTGTTCTTGTCAAAGTAATCGGAGAGTAGAAGGAAAAAACTCCTGTCCAAGGAATTCTCCGAATCACTCATGGCCGAATCTATCTAGGGTTAACCTTTTGTGATAGGAAGTACATAGGTGCAGCAGGTTCTTTCGGTAGGTGTTCCATTTGGTGAATGAAGTAGTTGTACTTGTGACAGTAGAAGCTGGAAAGGTTGGAGACGCAGCAGGCGCAATCAGTAGGATTGATGGTGTCGAAAAGGCCATTGTCGTTACTGGTCCCTTTGATATCATAGTCTTGGCAGAGATTCCCGAACGTTCTAAATTCAGACGGCTTGTGGATGCTATTCACGAGTGCCCTGGAGTTGCAAGAACGGAAACATGCATCGCGATTTAGCATCAAGCACAAGCCTGCATTCTATTCTCTCTCCTTAGAGCTTACCGCTGATTATTCAATCCTTAGTCCAGTATGGTGAGCTCTAAAGATGAATGACTTCGCCCAAAGGTCGATAGTCTTTTCAGTCGATGAGCCCACTCCATGACCAGCTTGGCTCTCAGTGAAGAGCAGTATGGGTCTATCTTCTCTGAAGACTCCAGACTTGCTTTGGAGCTTCGCTGCCATTTTGAAAGCATGCATTGAATCCACTCTTGTGTCCCCTAATGCGGTAAAGAACGCCGTTGCAGGATAATCGATATCTTTCACATGATGGTACGGACTATATGCGTAAATCCAATCAAATTCCTCTTTTACCCCAGGATCTCCGTATTCAGTTGCCCAGGTCTTTGCTACTTGAAAATTCGTATACCTCACCATGTCCAACAGGGGGACATGACAACAGACCGCACCGAAGAGATCAGGCCTCTGCACCAAAGCAGCACCTACCAGCAATCCCCCATTGCTACCGCCTCGAATTGCTATAGTGTCTTTACTACCTACTCCATTCTCAATGAGCCATTTGGCTGCGCCAATGAAGTCATCAAAGACATTCTGCTTGTTCTCTCGATTACCGGCTCTATGCCATTTCTGGCCGTACTCGCCGCCTCCCCTTAGATGGGGTATCGCAACGACACCTCCATTTTCCAGCCAAGCTACGTCTGGCGGGTTGTAGTCGGGAGTCATTGAAATTCCAAACCCTCCATAACTAGTCAACGTGACTGGAGTTGACTTACTGGGTTTCTTCCCCTTTCTTGAGAGTACAAACATGGACACCCTTGTTCCATCTTTGGAGTTGAACCAGACTAGCTCCGATTCAAAATCATCTGCATCAATGTCCAGTTCCGGTTTAAAGAGCAATCGGGGCTTGCTCTTATCGTAAATGTAGTGCGAGGCAGGGTAAAAGAAGCTCCCCTGACCAAAGTAGAAGGTGTCCAATCCATATGCCGATTCAACTTGGTAAAGAGTGACATGGGTCCCCAAGTCTACATTGTCAATCAATTCGCCTGTATCCAAGCTGTATACTTTCAGTGAACTAGATGCATTCTTGTCTTCAATAACTGCAATATGCCCATCAAACACAGCGAACTTGAAATACATCGTGGAGAGAACTACAGCATCCCCTTCCCTCACAACAATTTCACATTCTGGAACTGTTTCATCCTCATGGAAGTTGGACAAATCATATCGAGTGATTTGGCCATTTGGTGCATCTATCTGCGTATTCACATACAACTGGTTCCCATAGAATAATGGGTAGTTACGGGTTGAATCGCTCTCAATCACTGTTACGAAATTCAGCGAACTTGGGTTCTCCGGGTCGATCTTCGCCACATGAATATCAGAGCTTATGAACCGGCCGCTAAACATGCAAATCAATGAGGCGTCAGTATTGACAAATGGGCTTGGATGTTCTGTCTTTGGTCTTCCCTCTCCGAATATCTTCACATCCTTTCTGTAGTCATCACCAAGCCTGTGATAATACACATGATGATAATAATTCTCATCCTCCTCTGAAACCGTGCCTGGCAACGGATACCTGCTATAGTAGAACCCGTTATTGTTCAACCAAGCGAGGGAACACCACTTTGTTTGGGGTATACGGTCTTCCAAGAGCTTCTTCGTATCGACCTCCATAACATGAAGAACGCTCTTTTCAGTGCCACCTTCAGATATGCCAAAAGCAATCATACTCCCATCAGCACTTGGTGTAAACCAGTCGATAGATGCAAGTCCCTCTTCTGATATGTCAAGTGGGTCAAAGAGAACGTTTCTTGTCCCATTCTCTCCATCCTGATAACAGAGTGAGGGTTGGTTCTTTCCTGCCTCTCTAAAAGAGTAGAAGAACCTAGGACCCTTTGAGGTCTTTGTTACCGTGAAACCTGTGACCATAATGTAGTCATATGTGTACAAATCCTGAAGCCGTTTCTTGATTGCTTCTTCTCCGGAATACTCTCTAAGAGTCGAAGTTGCAAGTTTGTTCTGCCTGTCGACCCATTCCAGAACCTCCTTGGACGATGCGTCTTCAAGCCATCTGTAAGGATCCTCAATCTTGACCCCATGTACATTGTCAATTACATTTTCCTCTCTAGTTTGCGGATATTCACGTCCCATCATCTGGTCCCTCAATGCATCTCTCTCGACACACAACTTCCTTACATATCTGTTGTTAAGAGTAGTGTTTCCAATTGAGGGAGGAATTCGCATCTACTCATCCCAGTTTCTAGATGGAAGTTTTAAGCCACAGCAACCATTGGAGTGCCATGGCGGAAGTAGAGATTATTCCTACTGAGTTTGCCAGCGCAGGTGAAACTATCGAAGGCAATTTTGTGCTTCCAAAAGGTGAAGGTCTATTTCCTGGCATTTGCAAATTTCATGGCCTGCCAGGTGGTCCAGACCAAGTGAGTGGAGTAGCGACAAGACTTGCCCAGGCTGGCTTTGCTGTTTTAACCTTCGATTTCAGAGGATTCCGACAGAGTGAAGGTTTGTTCCGGCTTGCAGGACAGCTTGATGATGCTAGGGCAGCAATTGGTCATCTCTTGGAGTCGGAGTTGACCATTGATTCTTGGGCTGGAGTCTATGCGGCAAGCTGGGGTGCGGCAGTTGCTGTATGCTCCATCGCACAAGATTCTCGAGTAAAAGTTGTCTGTTTGAGAGCCCCAGTCTATGACACGTTGTGGTTTGCCAATTCTCCTATGATTCGTCCTGCAGTAGATTATATTGTCGAAACCGATCCATCGCAGATACGCGGCATTGAGGACCCCGAAACACAGAAACTGGTGCTGGATAGGATGGTTGAAGATGCAGAGATTCTCAATCCGATTAATGAGATTTCGAAGATATCTCCGAGGCCGATGCTAATTATCCATGGAAGTGATGATGTGGGAATCGATTTGGCTGGAGTGAAACGGCTCTATGAACTGGCAGGTGAACCCAAGGATTTGGTCATTGTTGAAGGCGCAGATCATGAGCTTACAAATCCGACTGCATATGAGATTACAATGAACACTGTAGTTGAATGGTTCACAAGGCAGTGGAGAACGAATCAGTGAAGCAGTTCGAATCGCCAACTATCGAGTCCATTTCAAGTCCTTGACGATGAAGTCGGAGATTGAGCTGAGCAGTCTACCTAGTTTGGCTCCTTTCTTAGTAAGAATGTGAATGATTTCCTTCCCCTCCTTCTCAATCTCAATGAGTTCATTCGTCACCAGGAATTTTCGGGCACTAGCTACTCTTGCACCACTAAGTGCAGGAAGCGTCTTGGTTTTCTTTCCAGCTGTGATAATCTCATCAGCTCTAGCTTTTCCTTTGAGCCTGTCAAGTAGAAGAAGCACAGTGAGTTCGTACTCGCCACGCAGCAGCTTTACAAAAGGGCTTACCTTCACCATTATCTGGCAACTCCATGAATACTATTAACCATTACATTGAAAGAATAATTTGGGATGAAGGTTATCGCATTTTACGCTCGAAATATCAGGGCAATAGCTTGCTGTGAAGTGAGTACTCTTTTTATAACGTGCCTATGCTTCACCTGAGGTTTGTACATGGGCTTTATCAAAGATGATTGGCTGCTTCCATTGGGTGCTCTTTGTCTAGCCGTAGCCATCGGGATGGACCGGTTTCTGGTTAGATATGAAATCATTGACTTCGCAATTGGCGTACTCATAGGTCTATCAATGGTGTTGAATCTAATAGGGTTACATCGGTCCCGAAATCGTGTTTCATGAGCATCAAGCTTGAAATCCACTATGCTGCAAATCAGCATTAGGTTGATCTTTGCTTTAGTATAACAGCTACCAAGACAATGATGCCTGCAGAGATAGGAAGCATCAGCATTGGTAGGAGTTCTAGCCAATCTGGGTCTTCTGTTGTTGATGTAGTTGTAGTTGTGGTGCCTGTTGCTGTTGAGGTGCTTGGGATTATAGGGATAATTGGTCGATCTGGAAGCTCAATAGTAAAAACATCCATTTCACTTTCGTTCATAGTTACCTGAAAACCTGAATCCCGTAATTCGTTCATTGAGCGTTCTAGGTAATTGTGGAAAGACTCCTCCTGCTGTACGTAAGGATAATAGATGTGCTGGCTGACTGGTTCATAGTCCGGATCAAGCGACGAATAGGTTTGATAGTCCAGATATTCAGCAGTGGGCAAGAGAACATACTTTGCTGACCAGTAATCTAGCGCCACAGGATCCAGACTAGCGCCTATGATATCTGTGAATCTGGCTGACCTGTAGGTTGACCAAGGTCCTCTTAGAATGGAAACTTCCAGCGGGTGGGCATTCACCCAGATCATGTCCAGAATGTTGAGAACTGGAGCCCGTGTTTCGGCAATCATTGTTCCCATTCCTCCCAGCGCCACCGCGAAGTGTTCGTGCGGGACTTCATCGTCCACACTAGGAACAATGTGACCCTGAGGAACTCCCATGTAGTGCTTTACAGAAGCAGTAACCCCCAAGAGCTCATGGCTCTTAAGGACTGGCATATTGATAACCTTGAGCCGATCGGTATCAAACCCTGTTACATTGCTCCAGATCCCCTTCTTGAAACTCACATAGGCACCAGTTGCAGGGCTCCTAAACTTGGGATAGGACACAAAGATCTGAGTGTCATCATGCCAGACCGAGCTTCGAACATAACCATCTGCGAAATCCCCTTCGTCATAATCATCTACTGTACTTTCTCGTAGATCGTCCCAGAGTATCGTGCTCACATTCCATGATGAGGCAAAGCTATCCGCAACTTTCTGAGCTGACTGGTTGTGCAAGTATCCATTAGCCAGATCCCTATTCAGGTCGCCTATGCCCTGTCCATTATCTGCAATCACAACTTCACCAGTGAATCCGTCTGGATGGTCTATTATGGCATTAATTACACTCTTGATTAGGTCGGTGTTTGTACCTCCTCTGGATTCCCATTGCCCATTCATTTTGATGATAATAACATCATTACTTCCGATTAGGCCCTCGGGCGTGCCTGCAGTCTGATAGAAGTGCAGCCCTTGTGATGACATCAGGTTGAACAGCGCATCGATTGCTTCATCCAGATTACCTTCAAGACCAGTTGCATTCTTCACGTAGAAAAGAGCTGAAACAGCTTCTGGTGCCGAAGCACTCTGAGATGTCATGTTGTTAGGGACACGAGTGTAGTCATCCGATTCTGATTGAAGTGGTTCGAAGAAAGCAGGAAATGTTTCTGAAGCGATGAAGAATGATCCTGCTGAAATAAGAATCAGAATCAGGGCAGGTTTCATCAGACTAGTCCTGGATCGTATACTAGCAATACTAGGAATTGATGCAAGTATTGCAGTCTTGAAGATTTGCATGTTTGCAAGTGCAGCCTGCTGACAGGGATATGCAACTCTAGAAGGTCTAGTCCCAGTCCTAAGTGTAAACCAGATGGTGCTAGCAATGGCTACCAATCCGAATTTCACTAGTGAACGTTTCCTATTTGTAAGGCATTTCTCGTGCGAATCTTTTGGGTCATGTTCCGCAGTCATGTTAATCGGCCCCCAAGGATATCTGACCGGCAATGATTTCCAAGAACCACCAGATAGGATTATGAATCTGTGAAATGCAGCAGAGTCCAAATAGAGCTCAAATCACTGGATTCTGTGTTCTCTTTGAACACTGATAACTAACAAAAGGGCAGTTATGGGGGGCAGAAGCTGAAACCTGCATTAAGAATATCATCCTTAAGGCGCTCTCTGGAAAGACTTGATGTCACTCTGGCAGGATAGAGGACCAAGTTCTCTATTGATTCAACGCCTTCAAGACCTGAGATGGCACTTGAGATTCTTTCAGCATCTTTTGCATATCCAACAAAGAATCTAGTAAACAGAGTCGGACTGCAGGCGGAAACGTAGGACTCCCATGTCGCCTCAGGAAAAATCTGCTGAATTTGCTTGATGATTGCTCCAGCCTCTGTTTTTCTATCATCCCAAGTCGTCTTCACGTAGAAATGCAATCCACTCTCAGCTCCAGGATTTCTTGCAATACCAAAAATGATCCCTTGTCCTGTAACTATCTCATCCAGGGCTCTCCGAACACTCCGGGGGCTCAGCGCAGTCCTTCTGGCTATTTCTGCTCCTGACAGTCGAGAGTTGAGGAATAGCGCAGACATGACCCTTAGATGGATCTTCTTCATTTCGAACTTCTTTCCTCTGTTGAACTGAATTGGATGCAGCTCTGCCTGGTCTACCCCTCTAAGTTTACGTATTGACACTCCGAGATTCGAAAGCCCATCTAGACCAATTGCTTCTGCATGAACTACAAAATCATGTGAAACAGTAGGAATTACCGCATGAATCATTGGATTCTGTTCAAGGTTACTGAGAATCTCATCCTTCTCTGTTGGCTGATTTGTGGTAATATGAGAAAGAACTAGATTTGCGTCTATCATGGCAAGGCTATACCATGCAGTGAAATTTTCTATTACGCCAATATCTTGAAGTTTCTCGATGCGTTTTCTCACGACCCCTCGTGAAGAGCTAAATTTCTCGGCAAGATCCTGACACGAAGCGCGACAATTATACATGAGCTCAAGGATAATTGACTTGTCCAGCAAATCCATTGTGAGTGACCTTTGTAGTTGGTTATTATCACTGTTTTTGAATCAGCAAAAGGAGCCTTCGAGAGTACTCCTCAGCTATTGAACATCTTTGTGAAGACGTACAACCCTTCGCTCTCCGTATTTGCCTCTTTGTATCCTCTTCTCCGACAAATCGATATTGCAGCAGTATCGGTTGCATAATATACTATTCCTTCAAAACCTCTGTCTTGGACAAACTGCTCGAAGAACTCGAAGAATCGTTGACCATAGCTCTTTCCTCTGTGTTCTGGTCGAAGCCAAATCTCATGCAGCTCAGCTAAATCCTCCTTTGACCCCCCAAGGAGCTTATGCAGGGTGTTTCTATCGCTGTCCGTTCGCTGGTCACCAGGTATCATTTCTTCCGTGCTTGTTTCGTGCCAGATAGTATGGCCCACAATCTGATTATCCTTCATCCAGATTATAAGATGTGAGAGGTTCCGTTCGATGTGATTTCTCTCATCCTCGCCAAGTTCCAATGGACCCGGTTCTCTCCAGCCATGATTAATGTAGTAATCATTTAAGGAGCTGAGAGTTTTGTAGTAGGTTTCAAACTCCTCCAAGTCGTGTCCAACCATGAACTCCAAAGTAATCAACTCCTGCTCATGCGTGGGCTCCCAACATCAAATCAAGTGGGGCTATATCTGAACAGACTCTCCCCGTCATCGACCTTCATCGCTTGAACAATTGCTCTCCCATCTTGCTTGGTGACTTGGAGCAACTCTTCCTCGAACCTAAGCGTGAAAGCCTCTCCCTCCTTCATTGCACTAAGAATGCCCTTTCCGTCTGGACCGTTGAGATACTGTCCATAGGCCCTTGCCATCTGAATATGGATCAGGTCTTTCTCTTCTTTTTCATCAAGAAGGAAATATCTTCCATATGCTTTTCTAATGATGTAGCGTTTTACACCAGAATCTGCATCCCTGGCGTCGGACACACACTGTCCTCCTCTCTCGTATATTATCTGGATAATACATAACTTCCTCTTAAATGAAGTTGAGACCTACCGAGAACTTGTGTTAGGATCCAAAAAAAGGTAACTTTGTGGAAAATATGGCGATTCTTGCGTCCTTCACATCATCTTCCTGAAAAAAATCGGGTATTTGAGGGATGCGCTCAGTAGACTTGGACCTTACACCTATTTACGGCGAAATACGACTATCGCCACAAGTGTGTAGCACACTCCAAGTGCAACTGGTATAGTCAC
>JBHLND010000337.1:3126-3453 GCA_048937485.1 Promethearchaeota archaeon | reverse complement strand
CCAAAACACTGTGTACCTGAAGAAGTTCCAACCAGAGGACTATAACCGATTCCAAGAGATTAGAGCCAGATGGGATCCGAAAGGCATCATGAACCCAGACAAGCTAACTCATTCAAATATGACGTATAGGAGAATGAATCTCATGTTTACAATGAACGGGAATTTCAGAAGACTTCTGAGTATTCTCAGACGTGCGAAGAATATTCTTGCAATTCCAAAGGAGGAGGTGTAATAGAAATTGCCTAGATTATTCGGTCCAGAACTTGACTTCGATCCTGAGAAGATTGTAATGTGTGCAAATTGCTCAACCTGCAGATGGACATGTAC
>JBHLND010000337.1:0-3116 GCA_048937485.1 Promethearchaeota archaeon | reverse complement strand
TTTCAGACTGAAGCGATGTTTGCAGGGGGGCGGTTGAGGCTCTTGCGGTCCTACGTGGAACAGAACTTGCCAATAGATGATGAGTTTGTGAGAACGGTGTACGCTTGCAGCACTTGTGAGCAGTGTGTTGAAAGATGCCCTATCAAGTTGCCTTATGTTGACATTATTGAAGATGTTCGCAAGAAGCTTGTAGAACTTGGAAAGGGACCTTACGGACGCCTGCATTTGATGGGAGACTTCGTTCACAAGGTCAAGAATCCATATGCAGCAGATAACTCAACTCGAGCGGACTGGATTGCAGATGACACTGAGACTTCTGATGATTCGGAATGGGGATACTTTGTAGGCTGTACCGCATCATTCAAGCGGCAAGAAATAGGAGATTCTACACTCCGAATGCTCAACTACTTTGGTATCAAGCCGCAGCTCCTAGGCCCTGATGAATACTGTTGTTGCAGCCCTCTCATAAGAACTGGGCAACTTGACAAGACAGTGTACGAAGAGCATGAGGATGGAACAAAGGAGGATATTGGAAGACTGCAGGTGGAAGAAATCATCATGCACAATATTGAGGAGTTCAAGAAACGAGGAGTAAAGCATCTCATTTTCTCATGTTCGGGATGCTTCCGTACAGTGACTTTGGACTGGCCAAAGTTCTATCGTGCTGCTCATGGTATTCTTCCGTTTACTACACAGCATCTCACGCAATTTCTCGCTCTGAAAATCAGGAAGGGCGAGCTGAAGTGGAAAGGGAGTTTTCCTGAGAAGGTCGCGTATCATGATCCTTGTCATCTTGGACGACACGTAGGGATTTTCGATGCGCCCCGAGAGGTGCTAAGGAGTATTCCCGGTATTGAGCTGATTGAAATGGAGCGCAACCGCGAGAATTCGAAATGCTGTGGAGCAGGTGGTGGTTTCAAAGCAGGATTCGGTGAGAATGCAATCAATGTAGCCGCAAACAGAATAGACACGGCTCTTGAAGTGGGTGCTACAACGCTGGCATCGTCTTGTGTATTCTGCAAGCTGAACTTCATGGATGCTGTGAAAAAGCGAGAAAAGGATATCAAGGTGCTAAACATAGAGGACATATTCGTGGACTTGATGGGTCTTCGAAAGGACTAGCGACGATTCAAGTTTTTGAAGAAATGTATACTGGATATGTCAAGTGAATATTGCCCTATCATCATCCCGAAATCTTTAAGCAGCGCAGGAACCTAACAAACTGCTAGAAAGAGAAGCGTCATTGTTTCCGGAGAGAGTGTTTTGCGAGGAACTGAAGAACGAGCAACTGCAGGGCATGGAACTGAGCGAGAGATCGCCTCTGTTGATGACCTTCTTTCAGATGATAACTTCCACTCTCGCATGAAGCTAATTGACAATGAGATGAAGCGATTCCTCGACTCATACAGAGGAGAACCATCTGTTCTCTACGACGCAGCGCATCACTTGCTCTTGGCTGGAGGAAAGCGAATTCGATCGCTTATCACACTTCTATGTTGTGAAGCAGTGGGGGGAGATGTGAAGGATGTCTTACCATTCGCCCTAGCAACTGAGCTTCTGCAAACCGCAAGCCTCATTCATGATGATATTATTGATGAGGACTTGGTTAGACGGGGAGTTAAAACGGCTCATGATAAGTTTGGAGCCAAAATAGCAATTCTCGCTGGCGACCTACTTGTTGCGCAGGCAATTCAACTAGTGGGAGAACGTGCCACACCCGAATTGCTGATGCATCTAGGCCGTGGCGGGGTTCGAATGTGCGAGGGAGAGGCGCTTGATTTCATGTTGTGTAATGAGAATCCCGAATCCTTCACACGGCAGAAGTACCTCAGAGTCATCGAGTACAAGACGGCTACATTCATGAAAGAGGCAGCCCGCATAGGTGCTATTGTGGGAGGAGCCTCCGAAACACAAAAAGAAGCTCTAAGTAAATTCGGAGAGATGTTGGGTTTTGCCTTTCAAATCCGCGATGACATTCTGGACGTCACAGCTACTCAACAGGTAGCGGGAAAGACTGTTCAATCGGACTTAATGGGAAAGAGATGTAACTACCCGCTAGTGCATGCATTGGAGGTTAGTCCAGAGTCTGAACGTCAGCTAGGACTAAGAGGTCTTGAAGAAGGCGACCTTGGTCCCGTGCTTCAATTGATTGAGGATACTCAGGCTATTCACCATGCAGTTGAGCTTGCAAGAACTTACGTTCAGCGGGCCAAGACTGCGCTGAATAATGCCAATGTTAAGGATGAACGCCTATTGCGCAGGATAGCTGACTTCGTGATGCAGCGCATCCATTGAAACCTAAGACGCCAAGGAAGTGAATATCTTTACAGAACCAATTGTGCAGGTCAAGGACTTAACAAGGCGGTATGGATACAGAGTAGCCCTTCGAGATGTTAGTTTTGCAATTCAATCTGGCGGCGTAACAGCACTCTTCGGAGCCAATGGCGCAGGAAAAACCACATTGATGCGAATAGTTTCTACTCTCTTACAAGCCCATGCAGGAAGTGTGGAGGTGTTTGGTTTTGACACACAGGAATATCCTCTTGAAGTAAGGAGGAGGATTGGTGTTGTTGGCGATAAGCCATTGCTCTATGCAGAGCTGACAGGTAGAGAGAACCTGCTATTCTACTCTAATCTATATGATCTTGACAGGACTACAGCAAACACAAGTATCAACAATCTTGCAGAGCAGTTCGACGTAAAACGCTGGCTAGATGAACCAACGAAAATACTCTCAACAGGATTAAGAAAGAGATTCGATATTATCAGGAGTTTGCTCCACAACCCAGATTTATTCCTTCTGGACGAGCCCTTCTCAGGATTGGATAAAGACTCTACAGAAGTATTCAGAAGCTATATCGAGGAACATCGACAAGACCGAACAGCAATTGTAACGACTCACAACTTAAAGTTGGGATCTGATTTATGTGACGACTTTATCACTTTGAGAAAAGGACGCATTTCGAGCCAAGGACCCATATCCGAGTTCGACGGCACAATATGAGGTGAATAAAATGGGGTCCGGTTTATCACATGCCCTAACAATCGCCAAGAAAGACTTGCTCACTCAGTTGAGAAAACGATTCGAGGCATTCTCAATGTTCCTGTTCGCCAGC
>JBHLND010000336.1:0-3474 GCA_048937485.1 Promethearchaeota archaeon | reverse complement strand
AAGCAGTTTTCGATCTTTGTATGAGAAAATGAGAATCGCTAATGCCACACCAAATGCAAGGCCTACAACTTGACCTGCAAAAACAGAATTGAACATGGTAATTGGTGCGACATCCACAAAGAATGCAGAGAGTGGAATAAGGAGAATGAACCCAATAACCGCTGCAAGAAAATATCCTAAAACTTGCTTGATTGGAAATTTGTCGCCTTCATCTATTGCTCGAGGAGGTGCTTGTATCTCTTTGAAGATGTAATCACCAAGGAATGCCATGAATGCGAACAGAACCATAAGCAAACCGATGAGCGAAATCAACAGCGATGTGATGAGGTACTGTGAGGTTAGCTGGATGTCTGTTGCGGGTGCTCCATTAAAGGCATATTCAAACCATTGGACTGCCTCAAAGATGATTGCGGAATCGATTGGCTCTAGAAGATGCTCGGAGTTTGAACTTACAGAGACCTTAGTTGCATTTCCCGCGCCAAAATCCCCATAAAGAGTACCAATCTCAACCTGTTCATAGCCAGTGTATGCTCTCAGGAAATCTAGTCCATCTTCTTGAGTTATCCCTTGATCGTATAGAGCATAAGCAGCAAGAAGGTTGGGCACCCCACTAAGGTTACCATAGGACGAGAATGTAGAAAGCGCCCCAATGGCGACTGTCGCATTAATCCGAGATGGATTTTGCAATGCCGTTATCATCGAAGTGCCGCCACCCATTGAGTGACCAGCTAGTCCAATTCTATCTACATAACCCAAACTTTCGAGATATTCAACTCCTGCAAGCATATCCAGGTAAAGACCGCTACCTCCAATTCCGCCTAGATAGCCATCTGAAGACCCATGACCTCGAAAGTCGATATTTACTACCACAAAACCTCGTTTTACAAGCTCAATGGACAATAGCTGCATGTACTGCTTGTTTTCGCAAAACCCGTGTCCAACCACAACACCCGGGAGATTAGTAGATGTATCAGCTGGTGTGTATACGATTGATTGAATTTGAATCCCATCGCCAGACTGAAGCGTATAATTCCTTATCGTATAAGGATGCTGAGCATCAGCGTAAAAGGTCAAAGTGAACGTTGAAACAACACCCAATATCAAAACAATCACTCCAACGAGTAACGCTTTCGCCTTTCTACTGGATTTTAGCAGCTGGAGTTTACTCATTACTATACCCACCCGATTGCATCGATTTGGTTACTTATTTCTCCTTCTTCTTTCTAGACTCCATGAAAGCTGACAATCGCTCCATTGGTTCTCCAGAGGCGAAGACCTCTCCAAATCCTGTGTTCTCTCCCTCGAATCCTTTTGGATTGTTGTACGTTCCCATGGTAATCAGTTCCTTGGATTTCGCAATCGCCTGCTTGGAGTTCTTTATGATTCTCATGCATAAGTCTGTCACTGCTGCTTCCAATTCTGAGAGGGGAACGACATCGTTTACCAAACCAATCCTAAGTGCCTCTTCAGCATTGATGATATCACAGGTGTAGATTAGCTCTCGGGCTTTAAGTGGGCCTACCAATCTTGCTAACCTCTGAGTGGCGCCGCCCCCAGGGATAATTCCATGTCTGGGTTCAATCTGTCCAAATCTCGCATTGTCTGCTGCAACAATGATGTCACAGCATAATGAAAGTTCAAGGCCTGCTGTTAAATTGAGTCCCTTAACAGCTGAGATGACCGGGAAAGATAGGTTCTCGAGTTTACCAAACACACTCTGAGTCTTCTTTGACACCTCAACGGCATTTTTGTATACATCCCCCTCATGCATTCTAAAGAAGCCCTCAATGTCAGCACCTGCCGTAAAGATGTCATCCAATGCTGTTGAAATCACGAGGACACGAATCTTCGAATTTGATTGTAATCCATCGATGAATTGGCTGAGTTCCTCATGCACTTCTTCATTGAATGCATTCTTCTTTTCTGGACGGTTTAGAAGAAGCCATACAATCTGCCCATCTTCCTCTTCTCGTACAATCCAATTATTGAGTTGCGTCATAAAGGTACGATAATGAAACCGGAATAAAAGCATAATCGCAATCTGAAATCTAGGGAGTGTTCTCTTCCAGCACTTCCAGAAACCTTCCCATTATGATAACGTCCCTCTTTCCTTCATCCTTCTTGAGATATCCTTCCTGTATGAAGTCACATCTCAAATAGAACCTGATGGCTCCTTGATTGTCTGCGAATACTTCTGTTCTTGCTTTGTGACATTCACCCAGTCTGAACTGATCCAAAATCCTCCCCATCAATTGCTCCCCAACTCCTTTTCTTCGATGCTCTGGTCTAACACAGATTCCAGTAACAATTCCCACACCCCTTTTACCAACTAGACCGTCTATGTATCCAGCGATTTCATTTTCTATTAAGCAAATGAATAGGTTGTATCCCTTTGGTGGGCTGCTAAATGCATACTCAAGAGCGTCTTCGAGGGAAATCACACGATCGTGGAAGGCCCTTTCCTCAATTCCTATTCTTATCAGACCTACAATATCGGGTGCGTCTTCAGGAGTAGGCACCTTAATCTCCCAATTCATCTTATCGCAACTCATCATCTGGATAGATTGTAGTGTGACTTTATTCTTTCGTACAATCAGACACGATACACGTTCCAGTAAACATTGAAATGACCGTTCGCTTTTCGTCAATCATGCGCTTCTACAAACCTGCCGATGAGCAGCCTTGCTATTATTGTGAGAAGATTCATTCTGTTGAAACAGAGAATGAGTATCCTATTCGGGATGGAATCTATACATTCGAGAACTATGTCTTTCGCTGTGCGTGGCATGCACGATTCAAATGTTCGAGATGTGACGAGGAGCATCATTTCAGCTGGTTCTATTGGTGTCCAACGAAAGAACAGCTAGTATGTGGAGATTGCACCAAGCCCACAATGAAACCAGTCGCATTCTGGGATCGCACCTATGCATACGAATTCCATTGCGATGATTGTGGTGAATCTCACTTTGATATTCTCTATACCGAGTTTCAAGGGCTCCATCCTTGGCAACTTGGGAAGCGTGATATCATCTCGAATGTAGAATCAAACGAACCATGGCTGCCTATCTGGTCCCCTGATAAACCAAGGGAGGGGAAAGAAATCGAACTTACTGAAGCTCTCAAACTTCCAAATCGAATCATGCAACTAAGAGATGAATTGAAGCCGCCCCATGGAATTCTCAAGTACGCAATTCCTGAGGATCAGGTTGAGTTGTCAGACGCTAAAAAGGCATGGGAGCAAAATAGCCAGTTCTGGATTGATTTCTGCAAGGTTGAAATGACAGGTGATCTGAATCGTATATTCATTATAGACCCAGCCTTGTGGTCCTTACTAGGAGATGTGCGTGGATTATCTGTTCTGGATGCCGGGTGCGGTAACGGGTATCTGACGAGATTGCTTGCTGAAAAGGGTGCAAAGGCGGTAGGTGTTGATTACTCAAAGACATTCATTGAGTACTGCAACAAAGTGGAATC
>JBHLND010000335.1:2681-3476 GCA_048937485.1 Promethearchaeota archaeon | reverse complement strand
TCTGACTCATATATGTGGCTCAGAAGCTCACGACCCTGTCATTCTTGAAATAATCGCCATCTTGCGTTCGATTTCATACCATTCACTAATTGGTATCCTCGCCGCCAATCTCTTCTTGTCTTCAGTATGGACTGGCTTCTCCTCTCTCTTCTTCTTACTCATTTCTTAACCTTCTTATGCAGGAATATTCGACATCACTAGGTCAAGTAGAACGTTGCGTTCTGTCGATTCTGCTAGTGCAAAGTACTTCCCAATTGAGGAAGTTTTCTTCAGGGCTTGGTTGCACCCAACCTGTATATCAGGTAGTTCCTGCGTTTCGTCAATCTATCAACGTCAATTTTGAAGCAATGCTTATAAACTCTACGTACTTATAAAGGCTTTAAGAGGTAAAATGCTCATAATAGTACCATTTATCGCTTTTAAAGGAATATCCTGAGATTTAAATAACCTCTTTGCATACTGTCTGCTTGCTGATTCAAAGAATGGCATTTCTCAAGCAAGAACTATGGGTGAAGCACCAAGTTGCTGGTTTTGCGTGAAAGCCTCTTTGCTCAGCCAATGTGATTCAAATGAATTCTGAAACAGAAGCATCCGACGCAAAATCGGAAGAAGGTAGTGAAGTAAAGATCGCTGACTTGACACCTCGAATGAACGGTATCGATATCAGCTTCAAAGTGCTGGAAAAGAGTGACATTCGTGAAGTCACTTCTCGACGTGATGGGAGCATCAATCGAGTTGCAAGTGCAGTTGTTGGTGATGAAACCGGAATAGTGACACTTCCATTATGGAATGAAA
>JBHLND010000335.1:0-2671 GCA_048937485.1 Promethearchaeota archaeon | reverse complement strand
CCGTTGAAATCGGTCAAACCTACAGTTTGACAAAGGCGTATACAGGACTATTTCGCGGAAATTTGCGCTTGAAAGTTAGTCGAGAAAGCGAAATCAAGGAGCATGAAAAAGAGATCACTGACATCAAAATGGACAATGACCTATCGGAGGTTGATCATGGATATTCAAATCCCCGTCACTATTACAGGGGGGGGTTTGACAGGTCATACGGATCGAGTCGTGGTGGATTCAGAAGCAGCTACAGAGGCTATTCCTCAGGAAGACGAAGGGACAATCGACGTAGAAGGCGACCTAGGTATTAGGAGTTCTGGAAGGAAATAGGAGGACGAGGTAGTGTTAAAGGAAGTTGAAGGATGTATCATTTCATCTCATACGGCCAAAATCGCCAAATCGAAGGGAGTATATGGCTATATCGGGATTGAAACTACTGATAACGAACACCTGAAATTGAAGGTTGACATCTACACAGATTATGATACTTTGAAGCGAGGCGCGAATGTAGCGGTAAAGTATGATATGCTGGGTGATGCGGGGATTCTGACAGCCAGGAAAATAACTAGGAGAAAAACCCCAAAGAAAGGATGATAGGATTCCATAGCAATTTAGAGAATCGAAGAACGAAACACCTGACCTTATATCAGAATACTCCCCATTCATTGGTGGTCCAGAATGAATGGTCAGCAATGTACCAGAACCAGCGTTCTTGGAATAGTGTGGTTAGGTTTGCTTCCTCATGACAGAAGGAAAGAAAGACATAGCGCTAGCAGTCATTGGAGAGCCAGGAGTAGGAAAGACCTCGTTAATACGCTTGTTGAATAAGGAGATTGAAGGCGCTGACAAGCCAATCACCATTAACTCCAAAGATGCTGTTTACGTATTCTGGGAATTGCAAACATCCAGCTTCGAACCTCAGAGGCTGGAGATTTTCGCTAGATCCTTCATAATGAACAGCAAACCATTTCATCGCTACCTACTAATTGTTACTGACAGCACAATGGAGGATGTGACTAGGGTGAAATACTCTCTTGGTTTCCTTAGAGAGTCCTTTCCGGACACTAGATTTGCAATCGTAGCAAATAAGCAGGATAAGAGTGATTCTCTTGGGAAGACTCAAATTGAGAAAATGACAAGGCTACCCACTTTGGAAATCTCTGCAGCCGACACACAGAATCGATCAAGACTAGTTAACTTCCTATCCTACCTACTTGGTTCTGATGCTAGCCTTTGATTCTATTTTCATAATTTCTCTCATCGAGCGAAATATCAAGAGATCTAACAAGCTCTTTGTAGCGGTTGCGGATTGTAACCTCTGTCACTCTCGAAGCTTCTGCAATCTCTCTTTGTGTGCGTTTATCATCTTCCAGAATACTTGCTATGTACAGTGCAGCACCTGCTATACCCCCAGGATCTTTACCCACAGTAATACGCTTCGTTTTGGCCCTGGTAACAATTTCCGTAGCAGTATTCATTGTACGTCCTTCCAGTCCCAGGTCCGCTGACAATCTCGGAATTAGATCATTCGCAGAAGGAAGAGGTATCCTAACATTTACGCGCGAGATTATCAATCGAACAGCTTGGCCAATTTGCTTTCGACCTGTCTTTGCTTCAATTGCAACGTCATCGAGCCTCCTTGGAATCCTGTGGATTCGACAGGCAAGGTAGACTGATGCTGCAACCACTGATTCGATAGTTCTCCCTCGAACCAGTTTCCTGGAAAGAGCTTTTCTGTATATCAAAGCCGCCGTTTCTCTGGTATCACGAGGGATTCCGAGCTGTGAGGATAATCTTTCCATTTCAGTCATGGCAGCAGTGAGGTTTCTTTGCTGGGGGCTCCGGATTCTGCTTCTGATGTGCCACTTGCGCATTCTGTGAATAGCTGCTCGATTATCCCCTTTTATTGCCCTGCCACCTGCATCCTTATTTCGCCAATCAATCATCGTTGAGAGTCCTTTATCCGCGATAGTGAGCGTCATTGGTGCTCCAGTTCTTGCTTTAGCATCTCGTTCTTCTGGAGTGAATGCTCTCCATTCCGGTCCTTCATTGGCAGTTCTGTCAGAAATAACAACACCACAAGATGTGCAAATACGCTCTCCACGCGTATAATCCTTCGTGAAGGTGTTTTCTCCGCAGTTCACGCAAACCTCCGACTTGGCTGCCTTTTTCGCTTTTGGTTTGACCAAATTACCCATGCCTGTATTCTCCTAACTGCTACCCATCAACTCGAAGCCACTCATCAATTGCGAAAAGACCTGATTTTCTGAAAAACTAACGTCCTTTCCAATCCCATTGGACCCAATGTAAAGACCAAATATCGCAAGAAGCCCATATGGTCCACCATCCGGCGAAGGAATGATTGCTGCTACCCACTTCTTGCGGGAAAGACCACGTCCAGCCACGAATTCCCGTGATCTACGATCAATCTTTCCAATCCTTATCGTGCTAGTCTTGCCCATTTTCACTGGGAGCCCTATGTCGGATGCAAAATCCTGTATCAAGTATTTCAAAGCGCTGTGATTATGAGTTTCGCTTCTATATGATTTAACAACAAACTCCAGCGAACCTCCTGGAGGTCTTGATAGTTTCAGGTAGCAATCCGACGCTGGAAATCTCTCTGCAGTCATTGCAGTTCCAGAATAATCTATTGAAAAGCCAATTGGAGGCAATTTCCTGT
>JBHLND010000334.1:0-3477 GCA_048937485.1 Promethearchaeota archaeon | reverse complement strand
CATTCTCACTAGCTGTTGGACAGCTTGGAATGAGAATTGCCGTCGAATCGAATATCAGGGTGGCCCAGGCAACACGCGAGGGCGAGGACAGATACAATCGTGCATTGACAATTTCTTACAGAGGTGGCACGTTCACAGGGATGCTCACTGACGGATTAGGTCTTATGGGTGGAACTATTATCTTCATCATCTATGGCATAGCAGCACCAGACGCACTGCTTGGGTTTGGTCTGGGAGGCACTCTTCTTGCTCTCTTTATGCGAGTTGGAGGAGGCATCTACACGAAGGCTGCAGATGTCGGTGCGGACTTGGTAGGCAAAGTTGAACACGACCTACCTGAGGATGACCCAAGGAATGCAGCTGTGGTGGCTGACCTTGTAGGGGACAATGTTGGTGACTGCGCCGGAATGGCTGCTGACATCTTCGAGTCATACGAAGTTACGATAGTTTCCGCACTCATATTGGCAATTGTGCTTTACATTGACCATCCGGGTCTTCTTGTATTTCCCTTTGCAGTAGTTGTCTTTCCACTATTTGTGAGGGCCATAGGTGTAATCTCCTCTATGATTGGAACCTTTATGGTACCGGTGTGGCCTCGACTACTCAGGAAGCGGGCAGTATATGCAGAAAAAGCGATGTTCCTTTCGTATGAGGCATCAAGTGCATTCACAATTTGTCTGAGCATGCTCCTCTCCTGGTTCTATGTAGGCGACCTAAGGTTTGGAATCCTGATTGCTACAGGTGTAATGCTTGCAGTATCATTCAATCCAATTACTAGCTACTTCACTTCATTAAAGAAGCCCCCAGTGAAAGAGATCGTCAAAGCTGCGGATACCGGTCAGGCAACCTTCATTCTCTCGGGAATAGTTGCAGGCTATGAGTCAACGGTGGCAGCCCTAGTCGTCATCGTTGCTACGTTTGGTATCTCCGCGGTTCTGTTCCTTCCAGTTGTAGCTTCAGCAGCAGCGCCATGGTTCATTCCAGGTATTAATGGAACGCTCTGGACCCTTTATGGAATTGCGCTAATTGGTATCGGGATGCTTTCGCACACAGGCAACAATGTAGCCATGGATTCCTATGGCCCAATCAGTGATAATGCCGCTGGCATCGGTGAGCTCTCCCCTGGTGATTTCGATGAAAACGCCATGAAAACAATGGCAGAGCTAGATGCAGTAGGTAACACGACCAAGGCCATAACAAAGGGGGTTGCTATCGCTTCTGCAGTTATTGCAGCAGTAAGCCTCTTCGACAGCTATGTGGTGGTCGCGCTTCGGCCACTTCTTGATGCAGGACTTGTTTTCAGCGAACACATCTATCTCGACGACCCATTGGTCTTCTCTGGTATTCTGCTAGGAGCTGCATTACCATGGCTCTTCTCTGCACTCAATATCAAGGCTGTCACACGGGCCGCGGGAGAGATGGTGCAGGAAGTGCGCAGGCAATTCAGGATACCTGGTGTCCTTGAGGGTACTACGAAACCTGATTATGACCGTGCAGTTGACATCTCAACAACTGCGGCGCAGAAGGAGCTCATTGCACTTGCTGCTATCAGCGTATCAATACCAATGATTGTTGGTGTGCTTCTAGGAGTTCAAGCATTAGGCGGCTTCCTCGGAGGCATCATTGTTTCAGGACAGCTTCTAGCTGTATACATGTCAAACGCTGGAGGTGCTTGGGATAATGCCAAGAAAGCAATCGAGGATGAGGTCTGCGACCCCTCCAGAAACTTGGGTAAGGGTTCAGAACGCCACAAGTGCGGAGTTGTCGGTGATACAATTGGTGATCCGCTAAAGGACACTGCAGGCCCTGCACTCAATCCAATGATCAAGGTTGTGAACCTCATCAGTCTGATCTTGGCACCGATACTCGTCCAGATGCAGATTCAGCTTGCTGCTGGATCTTCTGATGTCGTCTACATAATCATCGCAGTCCTGTTTGTCTTGATGCTAATCACATTCTGGGCAATCAGAAAGAGCCGTGCAACGGCTGACTTCGGCGGCGAGATTGAAGTCGAGGCTTAATCAGGCACCAAAATTGGAAGACGTGGTGATTCACCACTCTTCCCTCTGATTTTCTTTCAGATTCTATCTCAGCAATATTATCAAGGAATCGGCATGCTTTTGTGGGTCTAATCCTATACGCTTTCTAATGGGGCTTAATATGAAGAAATGACTCCTCATATGGGGACGTGGCTTGACAGAATTCCTTGTTCCTGATAGCGTGTTCGAAGAACACGAGTTCACAGTGTGGTCATTAGCGTTTTCCATCGATGGTCGCTATCTGTTTTCTGGTGGTCAAGACGCCACAGTAAGAGTTTGGGACCTTGATGCTGGTCGCGAAATGCATACGCTTGCAGGTCATGCGGGCGCCGTTTATGGCATTGGGGTTCTTCCTGTTGGTTCTGGACTAGTGTCAATTGCAGACAAGGACTTGGCTGTCCGAATCTGGGACTACGAGCGCGGTTCGATGACCAGCGCTCTTGCGCCCAATTCCACTCATGTCAATGCAGTAGTAGTATCACCCGACAACCGATACATCATTACCGGTGGGGATGATGGCAAAGCACGCATTTGGGATATTGACAATGGAGTTCTCCTGAGCGTGTTGAATCATTCCGGGAGTATCTACTCAATGAAGATGAGTCCTGATGGGCAACACCTTGTTGTTGGTGCAAAGAAGAAACCGACCTCTGCTGATCCTGGTGTAATTTGGGTCTGGGAGTTTGAGCTAGGCAAGCTTCTTCATACATTGTCTGGACATAAGGGGCATGTGACCGCCCTTGCGATTACACCTGATTCTCGCTACATTCTCTCCGGAGGCCAGCATGGTGAAGTGAAACTCTGGGACCTAGAATCTGGAACTCATCTAGATACAATGAGTGGTCACGAGGGAGCGGTTCTGGCTATTCACTTGGCCCCAGATGGCCGACATATTGTAAGCGGCTCTGCTGATGGAACTCTCCGAGTCTGGCTACTTCATGGCGGCGTGCTTGTTCATTCATTTCAGCACACAGAGAATGTTCATGCCATCGCAGTAAGCTCGGATGGCCGAAGAGTAGCTACTGGAGATGTCGATGGTGTCGTGCAGGTCTGGGACTTCCGAATATGGAGCACTTGGACAGATGCCACATTAGAGCGGAAGCAGGAGATGGAGGCTGAACTTGAGGCATTCAGGATGGTTCAGCTCCGAAAGGTCATCAGTCGCTACGAAACCCTTCCTCTTGAACGTCTTGCTAGTCTCCTTCGTTTTGATAAGCTCGATGAACTTGAAAACTGGTTACTCGAGCTACCTGAAGAAACCCCCGTTCGAGTCGATGGCGATATCCTCGTCATCCGAAAGTGAATGCTCTCTCCTTCTTCATCTGCGAATATTACAAAATGAAACGGGTCCGGCCCGGCAAACAAAAGGAAAGTAGGTATTCGCGTGGTTAGGAGGGGAGATTTGAAATTTGGTCACCGAACCGGACTCCAAGTATGA
>JBHLND010000038.1:5035-14387 GCA_048937485.1 Promethearchaeota archaeon | reverse complement strand
TTCCTGCCACGATAAACATGCCTCTCATGAGACGGCAAAGGTGACGGTGTCACTGGATGCATGAACTGGACTTCTGTTTCCTTAACGAAAGAGAATCCACGGAAGAACTTCCCGATATCGTAGAGTCCAGTCGAACCCCTAATCCATGCCCCAGCATAGAGCCTTCTTGGACCTATCCTAGCGATCGAAATCACAGTAGGATCTGCTCCAAGCTGATCGATTATTACTTCATCCTTCTCGGATGCGTCAGTTTCCATATCAATGAAGGCCCATTCGGCATCAAGCATTGCAAGAGATAGGAATACATATGGTCGACTTATAATGCCGGATTCTCTAAGTTTTGCAACACGTCTCTGAACACTCGTTGCGGACAAGTCGAGCTTTTCGCCCAGCTGTCGATAAGCCACTCTGCAATTGCCAATAAGTTCAGCAATGATGCGTCTATCAATCAGATCCATGCCACTCACCCGGACAATGACTGGGCGCTTTTTTCACTGAGAAACTGTTCGAATGTTTTCATAGGGAAAGGCACCTAATAAAAACTAAGGAATTCAAAACAGCTATTGAAATAATATGATACTTGAATTATGCATATTGCAAGTCCTACCTATCGAAACACAAATCTAGGCAGATGTTCAATCCATGCGTTGGTTAGAAGTTTGGAGCCTATTGGGACAATAGCAAAGGACTTCCCATTTCTGGATGAAGAAAGCCTTACCGCTATCAAATCAATCCTCGAGGAAGCCAAAGACTACGCACACTTTGCAAGGTTGCTCTCAGATGTTGCGAGCAATCCCAATAGTTCACAAGAACTTGTCTTTCCGGCCTTCATGCATGCCCTGTGTCTAGAACTGCCTGACGCAATTAGAAGGATAGGGGAGAACCATTCTAATGCTCCAGCAATTCGGCCTTATTTATTGTCAAGCGAAGGAGAGGGGCTGGCAACAATCATGGAAGCCGTGGAAGAGGTTGTTGAGGCTGGAACAAGTGACATGATTGCATTCCACCTGTATATGAGAATACTTAGAGCATCACCCCAAGGAAGCAAGGAAGAAACCTACGCCCAGGAGAAGATAGAGAAGCTAATCAAGAAGAATAAGAATCTGCAGCCGCACAGCGTGCACTACTATGGTCATATGGGTAGACGTAACCGTTATGAAGGGAAGCCTGAGAATGCACTGAAGTTATACAAACGTGCATTGAAGATTGCCAGGGAGCATGATGATCCATGGTATCAGTCACGAATGCTGCATCTGATTGCAGAAATAACGGGAACCTTCTCCAGCAGTCCTGAATCTTATGAAGAAACGAAGGAGCACTTACTCGAAGCCAAAAGGATCTGTGACGCGCTCAATGACAAAGACGGGCAGGCAATGATTCTAGGTAACGTGGCTGTTATTTCAATTGGACGAAGAGAAATCATGGAGGGCATTAAAGCTCAAGTTGAAGCCCTGCGCATTAAGGAATCACTCGGGCACAATATCTCGGTGGGGGCGTACAACCTCTCCCGTCTGTACGGAGATATTGGGCAGGGCAAAGACGCTTTGGAATGGGCAAAGATTGCAATGGAGAGATGGGGACACCAACGCGGCAGTGCGCCTTATGCGCACTTGGCAATGGCAAATGCATTCATTCAACTTGGACGACTAAATGAAGCACGGGAACACATCGATAGCGCTCGAGAGTTTGCCTTTGAGGCCGGATTGGAAATGGCTTTGGGCGAGTGGTATGCAACCAACGGCTTGCTTGAAAGGAGAATGGGGGATTTTGAATCAGCATTACACTCATTCGAGCAGGCATTCGAGATAAATGAAAGGACGCAACGCCAGAGCCGATTGCGGCGTGCGCTACTCTACCTCGCAGAAACTGAACTTATGATGTTTAGTCCAACAAGGGAGAACCGAGATAACGAAACATCTGGTCCTTGGATGTCACGATTGAAGGAATTGGTGGAAGAGCTCAGAATCCCGGGATATCAGGCCGAGTATATGCTGTTGAAGGCTGAGCTTCGAACAATGCAGGGACGCAGTGATGAAGTTGAGGAGATCATGGAAGCCGTATTGGATATTACTGATAGTCCAGGACTGATGCCAATTCATGAGCGAACTGAGAAAGTAAGACAGGAATGGATTCTTGAAGGAATCCTGCCGCCCAACGCTGCAAGAAGAACTAGAAGACCCGAATAGAGTTTCTCAACCAAGAAAAAAAAGGAATGAGAGCCTGAACCTAGATTCACGCTCTCATTGTTGCTGGCTTCATCCATGTCCCACGATAACAACAGTGTTACTTCCTGAGACATCTAATACGGAGGAAGAATCAAAGGCGACGATTAGGCTCTCAGAAACGCCTGGACCTATCCATATTGGTGCAGTTGGATCAATCAACCCCGGGTATGGAATAGCTGTAAAATCACTCACATCATTGAAGAGGATTCTAGCACCACTCATATCTTCCAGTCCCCACTGAGACCAGAAGCAGACGTAAATTGCTGCATCTCCACTTCCGGAGATAGTGTTGAATGCAATCATAGGGTTGTCCATGCCACCATGAACACCAATCCCACCCCACACACTATCATCCAGTTCGATGGTATTGTGAGCAATAATGGCTTCCAGATTTCCAGACACCCCAGCAAAGGCACCAAAGTCAAGCACATTGACCATGTCATAACCCCAGTCCCAACGCGTATAGCCCTGGATGTAATTGTGCATGATTCGAACTTCGCCAGGTGCACCATATCTTGACATTTGAATCACGTTTATGGCTGCACCTGTTTCGTAAGTCGCCGCGGAATCATAGATTCCTTGAATCTGATTGTGAACTATTGATACCTCTGTGTTTTCAATGTCGTAGACTTCCACGCCATGTCTAGCGACATCCACCAAGTTGTGCGAGATTGATACAACCGAGTTCTCGATTGGCCCATTGAAGACCATGCCTTGACCAACATCATAAAACTCGTTGTGTTTCATCTCGATTACCGAGTCGACAAAGCTCATTCCAGACACTCCAGCGGCGAGCCCGTAGAATTTGCAGTCATCCACACTTAATGAGCCCTGCATTGTTCCCACAATCATTATTCCAGAAACACCCTCAGCTTCAGCTCCGAGAATTAGTTTCTCAATTCCAACATCTGCTGCTCCATCTTGATAGAAGCAAAATAGAGCAAGAGGATCATCAACTGCTTCAAAATCTGAAACAGCCATGATTATACTGCCTCCGCCCGCCCCCTTGAGCACGCCATCGAAGTTCATTGCTATGACTGGCGCAGCAAGATAGTACATCCCTTTCTTCAGATGAATGAAGCTTCCCTCCGATAGTGCATTCTGGACATTTAACCAATCTTCGTAGCCTGATGTATCTCCTGAAGGCGATACAATGACTACTCCGTCTCCTGGAATAGCAACGGCCATTGACCCGAGTATAGTAAGACTCAGCAGACTACACATCAGAAAGGCTAGTCCGACTTCCTTCTTTCTTGGCATAGTCATCAAACCTCCAAATTGGCCTGTGTCCTCATCTTCCAGAGAACGAGCACTATAACCAAGACTGCAGCTCCGCCACCGATTAGAAGGAATTCCATTGGGATTGGTGGAGGTGCGTCGCTAGTAGTAGTAGTGGTCGTAGCAGTGGTTGTAGTAGTAGTTGTGGTTGAAGTTGTTGTGGTCGTAGTAGTTGTTGTTGTGGTTGTGGTTGATGTGTCATCCAGCTCGCTTATGACTAGATTATCCAACCTACAGTCTTGATGGCCGATGAACGCAACGTGGTCATACGTATCAGTGAATACAATGCCCGTAGTATCGATTACCAAGGAATCATTGAGGAAAACCTCAAAGTGGTTAGATTCATCCTTGGTGAGTCTAATATGATATAGACCGTTTGTGGTTTGCACATCATAACCAGCGATTTCAGTTGCATCTCCAAAACCAGCTCCACCATACCTGAAGATGGATACGCGACCTGCCGCGAAATCTAGGGAGAGACCCTGACTGTCTCCAACTCCATCGCCTGCCACCATGAAGAAGAATCCTGACCAAGTGCTACCAACAAGGATCATATCGAAAGCCCATTCACCAATGTTCACTGTGCTTGGGTGAGTGACGTAGTTGTAGGGTGGATAGGCCCCTGTTGCCTCAAGCTCTCCGTCTGCTACTGCAAAGGTTCCACTTTGGACTGTCCATCCATCGTAGTTGCCATCATCAAAATTATCCGACCAAACCTCTGTTGCACAAACAATCTGTGAATTGAAAAGAAGCGCTACTAACAGAGTCACTCCTGCCAGCAACACCAATCTCTCAAATCTGTTATTTCTCATTTTCATTTCCGCTCCTTCAACGCCTTGAAAGGGCAATGAATCCAAGATTGGAGGAGTTACAATCTTGAGCTATTACCCCAAGACATTATTAATGTATGACATGTCATATACTTATATGTCTTTTGTCATTTGGAAAGACTCTTAAGGTGTTAGGCTGAATATCTCGTGTAGTCTACTTTAGAATGAGAGAGGCGCTAGAATTTGTCAAGGAAAGGCCCAGAGAAAGACAAACCCAAGAGACCCCCGACTCTGCTAGAACAGATTCTTGGCGTCTATTCGGCTGAGGACTTTGAGACCAGAAAGCGTGAAGCGCATATTATGACTCGCTTGAGTAATGACATTGTTGAAGTACTAGATGCTCTTGTGGAGTTGGGGGTTTTCAAGAGCAGGTCTGAAGCCGTTGCAGCCTATGTGGAGAAAGCCATTCTTCCCCACATTGAGCTTTATGAGAAGATCAAGAAACAGGCACAACAGGTAGGAACCCTTCGTGAGGCTGCAATGGATCTCATAACTGAAACACTAGAGGACTAGACTATCCGCATCATGCTTATTATTGTGGTCGAATTCTGCGTGGCTTCAGAATAAGGCCTCCCCCCACTCAAATAAAAGGAGGCCACCTCAGAAAAAAGAAGTGGCGACAGGAGTCTAGGAGACCCTGTCGAGATTTCTACTATCGCTTCAAGAAGTAGACTACTAGTATGATGACTACTACTGCCACTCCGCCGCCGATTAGGAGAAACTCCATAGGGATTGGAGGTGGTGCATCAGTAGTTGTGGTTGTACTCGTTGTAGTCGTCGTCGATGTTGCTGTTGTGGTGGTTGTAGTTGTTGTCGTGGTAGTGGTCGTGGGTGTCGTGGGTGTCGCTTCATAGTCGCTGACTGTCACATTGTCAATGCCGCAATTCAAATCGCCTAGGAAGTGAAAGTGTGTGTACGTATCTATATTGACTATCCCTGTTGTTTCAATAATCAGGGAGTCATTGAGATAGACCTCGAAATCATACTGACCTGATCTTACGACTTCTATATGCATCAGACCATTAAGAGTATTTACAGGCGACTCGGTGGCAATAGTCGTATATGAGGCAATTCCGCCGCCATCATACCTACTTAGGTCAACACGGTTACTGTAGAAATCTATCGCCAGGCCATTAACGGAACCAGCAGTACCGCCACCATCACCAGCGGCCATGAACCACACTGATGTAACACCATTGTCGTTGAGAATCACATCAAAGGTCCATACGCCTAGGTCATCGGTCACAGTACTTGGGCGAGTCATGTAATTGAACTCTTCAGTCACAGTAGGGTCCAATGTTGCATAGGCAACTCCATCTGTGACTGCAATGTCACCACTTTGCACCGTCCAGCCATCTAAGTTTCCATCATCGAAGTCATCGTCCCACACTAGCGTGTGAGCTGCTATAGTTTGTGAACCGAAAAGAAGCGCTACAAGCAGAGTCACTCCTGCCAGCAACACTATTCGTTCAACTCTGTTCCTTCTCATTCTTCTTTTCCGCTCCTTCAAAGCTCCGAAAAAAGGAGAGAGTCCTGGAATCGGAGGAGTGCCGATCCGGACTCAATCCCTTGAGGAGTTGTCATTATATGACATGTCACATATATATATGTCTTACGTCATATGTCATTGCAAAAGACTCTTAAGATGTCAGTTTGAATAATAGAGTGTAGTCTGATTTAGAATAATGGAGTCGCCCTGTGTTGTCGAAGAAGAGCAAGAATATGGATGAAACAAAGAAAACCCTCACGCTGAGAGAACAGATTCTAGGCACCGACTCTTCAGAGGAATTTGGGGCAAGAAAACGCCAGACTCATGTGATGACTCGTTTGAGTAATGACATTGTTGCAATTCTGGATGCACTGGTCGAATTGGGGATCTTCAAAAGCAGGTCTGAAGCTGTCGCAGCCTATGTTGAGAAATCCATCCTTCCGCACATGGATCTCTATGAAAGGGTTAAGATTCAGGCCAAGCAAGTGGGAAACCTTAGAGAGGTAGCTGTGGAACTCATAACTGAAACATTCGATGATTAGGCATCATCCAACTCCATTGAAACGGGACTTGCAGCAAGCCTCTTATCGTGGTTTGTTCTAAAAAGGAGTTTAGGCAACTCGCGACTGCCTCTGGGGATGTCTATGACTTCAGTAGGTTTAGAGGGTAGGCTTGTAGCTAGAGTGTTCTTTGTAGTTTTGCTGCTTGTTTTTACATTTGCACCAATGACAGTGCAAGCGGATGGGCAATGGCCTGAGCCATGGAAGAATGGACCATTCATTGACAAACTCTACCTGAGAACAACAGTGGATGAAGGAATAACGATTCCGGAAACATACCTGCTCCTCAATGATTACGTAGATATGTCTAGTATCTATGGTGAGCTTGCAGATCCGCTTAGACAAGCGGAGAATGTTGCAGTCCACGAAGAGCCCAGGAATGGCTATGGACTATACTACTTCAATTGCAAAAGATACCCCTACAACATTACTGCGCTTCGTCGCGCATTTGCATTCGCGTTAGACAAACATACGCTTACTGCTCGAATGTGGGGTGGGTATGCAGAACCTCAAGATGTTGTTGTTCCTGCTGTGCACCCGCTATCGATAGAGGGGCAAACCCCATATTCGTACTACAGCCCTCAACTCATGATAGCAATCGATTTGCTGGAAAACGCTGGGTTCCATATCGACCCGGTGACAGGTTTTCGAAATGCTCCGAATGGTGAACCATTTCAAGTCCTAATCGAGTATTCACAAGGGGATGAATTAACATATCTTGCAGGAGTTGCCGCTGAAGAGACTTTCAGGAATCTTCAAATCGACGCAGTTTCTGATGCAGTAGACTACTACACATTATCCGCCAAAATCAAATACCATGAAGATTTCGAAGTGATGATGCTGGGCAGGTATTTTGATATGGCCTTGGACTACCTGGCGCATTACTTCTGCTCAGATTACATTGATGTCCCACGCCGCAATCCAGCCAACTTTGAGAATGATACATGTGACGCTTTGGCCAGAGAACTCCTACACACCGCAGACTATGACCGAATTTTGGAGTTGGCGGAAGAACTGCAGCTCATCCTTCTCTACGAGTGCCCGTGGGTGCCAATTTACTGTAATACGGAATTCATGGCCTTTCGAACAGGCAGGTTTGACTGGCAAATGGATGGCTACTACTGGTGGACTTGGTTCAAGAGCCGTCTTAAGGATGAATTGGGTGGACCCTTTGGAGGAACACTAAGAGTGTTTTGGACTCCGATTAGAACACTTAATTTCATGTCGCCCGCATCGAATCTTTGGGACAGAATTGTGACCAGCCTGCTCTACGAGTGCCTTGTTAGCACTGATCTTGATAACAATCACATGCCTTGGCTAGCAGAATCGTACTTGATAGAAACAAATGCTGAGAATCCCGAGGTACTACCGGGACAATCCAGATTCACATTCAATCTCATACGAAATGCTACTTGGAGTGATGGTGTTCCGCTAACTGCAGCAGATGTAGCATTCACATTCAATTACTATAGAGATGGCTATGGCAATCCTCAGGGCACGGCACTTGAAGATATGACTGCAGCTTATGCAGCAGGCGCATACAAAGTGATTATAGAGTTTTCAACTGAATCCTATTGGCATTATGTAAATGTCGCCTACAAGACAATCATTCCCAAGCATATCTTTGAGCTCATTGGCATCGATGGATGGCAAACATGGCAGCCCAATCCACCTTACGAGCCTATGGTGACTTCAGGTACATTCTATGTTTCAGAATGGGTTCGTGGAGAGTTTATGGAGCTAACTCACAGTCCCAGTTTCTTCTATCGAATGGATAGAAATGAACTTACTACCACAACAACCGCTACAACCACAACAACGACCACAACAAGCATGTCAAACGAAGCGGGTCTGCAGGTGACACTTGCAAGTGGAGCAATTAGCGCCGCAGCAGTTATCATGATTGGAGGCATGCTCATAACCAAGTTGGAAGCACGTTCACTTGAAGAGTGATTTGCGAAAAAGGGATAGGTGCATAGAGTTATTAGTTAACTATATTTATCCAAAGTCGGTGGTCCAATGAACGCGTCTAGGTTTTATGACACAATAATTATCGGAGGCGGTCCTGCAGGCTCTTCAGCTGCACTCCATCTCGCATATCATGACAGATCAGTCTTGGTCTTGGACCGCGGTACTAGCCCAATGCATTTCCACACAAATTCAATCATGAATTTCGCATCTGGCGACACATACCACGAGGGAAGAACACTCCTGAGACAAATGCAGGGCGTTGCCAAGGCAGCAGGTGCTGAGTACATTGAGGGAAATGTAGTCCAAGTTTCAGGGCGATTTCCAAAATTCACTGTACGAACAGACAAGAGCTACCGAACCTCGGACAAATCAGAGTATCACGCTAAGACTATCATCTTTGCAACAGGAACCTCTCGGAAACATCCCAAGGTGAATGGAATGTGGAGGGGATGGCTACCAGTGGCAAATGTGGGGAATGGTGCTTTCTACTGCCCAGACTGCGAGGCGCCGTTATGTAAAGGCAAGGATGTCCTCATTGTCAACGCTGGCACAGTTGGCAGCGCACTTCATGTGGCGAACTCACTTTCTCGTTTCACCTCGAAAATACGTATCTTAATGACCGAGGACGCATACGTTCCCATCGAAGACCAAGACTTGTCGAAGCTTGACAATTCGCCCTATCAATGGATAAGAGGCACAATCAAAAGCGTCGAGTTTCCAAGTCCAGGCAGAATTCAAACACTAACCCTTGAAGATGGCGGCAAGATTAAGGCGGAGGTGTTTTTCGTTGCCTTTGTTGCAGAGCCCAGATCAGAACTTGCACAGCAGATTGGCGTGGATGTTGACAAGAGAGGCAATATCATCACAGACCATCGTGGCAAGACTAACATCGAGGGCGTCTGGGCTGCAGGTGACTGTCGTCCAATCACACAACAAGTCGGAATGGCCGTAGGCACGGGGAACTACGCAGCTCTAATGTGCAATCAATTTCTAGGCAAT
>JBHLND010000038.1:0-5025 GCA_048937485.1 Promethearchaeota archaeon | reverse complement strand
AGTTGAACAGCAATTTGATCATCCAGATCATAGAGCCCCTACACACATGCTCTAGGCAGGCTTCAAGACTAGCAGTCGATAGCCTTCATATAGCGACATCGTAATTGCGATGGTACTCATTGTGATGTACATGAGGTCTCCACCAGTTGGAGGCCACGACATGAAAGCAGCTAAGTAAACTAAGAGCATCCCAACAAATAAAGTAGCAAGAAAGACGAATCGTGGAAGGAATCTCTTGCCAATCCGAACAAAGAGGGTTAGAGAGCCAACTCGCACACTCTTGGAGACCGAGTAATCTCCATGCGGGTTCTTCATAACCAAACCTGCATCCTCAAGCTTGGTCAGGTGATGCTTTGAGAGCGAAGGACTTGAGAATCCCAGCTCCCGTTGAATTTCTCTCACACCCATTGCTTCTCTAGTTAAGAGCAATGAGTATACGGTCATTGTTCTCCCCTGCAGGAGTTCCTCCACGCTTTGTCGATAATCTTCTTGAATCATCTGTGCTCTCCCCGGAATAATGCGAGCAGGGAGTTGCAGCACTCCCTACTACTTCTACATGTCGATTTACGTACTTGGATAGTCTACATATTCAGTAATTGCATCATAATAGGCAGTAATGCCAGCTTGGAGGTAACCACCCTCGACAAGCCAAATACCGGGATCAGGAGGTCCTGCCATTTCCGGAAAGCCCCAGTCAGTCCAGCCACCGGTCCAAGTTCCATTCTGTATGTAAACAAGCCCGTCCACAGAGGTGTACCATATGTCCAAGTATGTAGAATCGTTGAAGTATACGCTGGCTGAGAAGGTTGGTGGAAAGTTCTCCCATGGTTCATCTGGATGAGAAGTTGCATCATTCATCTGATAGATACCGTCATCAATGAGAGTCCCGGCCAGGCTGTTCCAGAGATCGATGTGAATCTCGCCTCTACCGACAATGTCATGCGTATAGGGAGCGAAGAGAACCTCGGTCAAGCAGAAGTCTGTGTAGTTTCTCCACATCCGGACAGCGTCGACATAGGCCCCGCTTTGCTGGCCTTCATAGAATGTCGTTAGGTTCCCATTCACAAATGTGGAGTTGCACATCCAGAGAAACACAACATTCTCACGTCTACTGTTTAGGAAGCTGGCCACGAGTGGTCCATATCCATCCCCAGGATTGATTGGGACCGTCGTCGTGGTAGTGGTGGTGGTTGTTGTTGTCGTGGTGGTTGTTGTTGTCGTGGTCGGAGGACCTATTATTCCAGGAAACCAGACAAATGCCGCAGCCAATCCAGCTACTACGATCATAGCTACAACTATTGGAGCAATTACAGTTGACTGGAAACTAGAGTCGTATTTTCTCAATTTGAATCACTATATTCTGATACACAAGAATTGGATAATATCCTACGTTTTGAACATTGCGTTCAATCCATTGAACACTTGGACTGGGCAAACTTGAATAGATTGAGAGAATGCAGTTGCGGGAAGCTTTATTAACAATAATTAACTTCATTCACGATAGTTAACCTTTCGCGGAAGGGAGCAAGATTGACAACAAAAGACGCTAAACTTATCGAATTGCTCAGAGAACAGATTGAAGTTGAGAAGAGGGCGCTTGAAACCCTCGCCAAAGCAGAGGACGCGGCCGAAGAAACGGCCGTCAAGCTTGTGTTCATGCAGATGCGTTTGGACACATGGAAACATCAGAAATTCCTAGAGGGGATGATTGACATGCTGACACGGACACCGTGCGATGAGTGGTCCGCAAAGGTCAGTAGATATACAGGCAGAATTCAGCTTGAGCGGTATTTCAAGAACCTCATGAAGGATGAAGGAGAGATGGTCGAGCTGGCCTCCAAGGCCTTAGGTTTTACAGAAGATCCATTGGCTCAACACTTGCTACTTCATCTGAAGGACGAAGAAGAAAAACACACGAAAGCTCTTGAAAAGATGATTACGCTGGTAAAGCAATCACCACTCCAATCCAGAAAAGCTGAGAAAGGAACAGATATCGTGTGTGAAACGAACTAAGGAATACCTTTACATCTTCTGCTACAATTGTGTTTTTCTGTGGGTGAACAGTGTGCCTAATCTATCTGAAGTTGGAAATGAATATCCCAATGCCACCGATTCTATTGAGCTTTTAGCAGTGTCCTATCGGGGAGGATTTGTGCGATTCGCGACATCCTACACTCTAGATGTAGAAGCTCTGCAGAATCTTAGGAAGTTCCAATCAGATTATGTGATATTCGTCACGTATGCGGACTGGTGCGGAGATGCCAGACGAGCTGTGCCGGTCCTCTCGCTACTTGAGAATGAAACTGAATTTCAAATCAGGGCAGCCAGTGGTATGACAAAACCACCGTACGGCTCAGACGAATTGTGGGCCATCCCGCCAAGCCCTCAAGAAGTAAAGACCTTTGAAGTCACTAGCAGCCCAACCATTATGATCTTCAAGAAAGATACTGGAGAGGAAATTGGGCGAATCAAAACAAAACCCAAAATGACTAGCAAGATTGAAACAGAGATTCTGAAGATTATCGAGGACAGCTTGGCGTAGTCACTAGTCAAGTGAAAGCGTTCTGCAGTCCTCACAACTACTGAAGCCATCACCCTGGCCAATACAACTTTGAGTCGCTTCACCACCGTACTGAATTCCCCACTCCTGCATCATCATAAGGATCTTCCTTAGAGCCTCCCCTTTGCTAGTTAATGAATAGGATACCTTCGCTGGAATTGATGTTGCATCAACTACACGATTGACAATATTCTCATCCTCTAGTTCTCGAAGTCTTTGAGTTAGTACCTTTGGACTTACCCAATCCAAGTCTCGTTGAACTTGACTGAATCTGAGACCAGTGCCGCCCTCGGGTTTCATCAGACTCTGAAGTACTAAGATAGTCCATCTTTTTCCTAGTATTCGAGAGGCCAGATAGACAGGGCAATTTTCAACCGCATTTCTTGACCGGCTCATGATGAAGTCACTACCTTTTTGGTAACTACTATACTTATAATAGTTTACCCGATTGAAAACCTGTGACAGACTATGGTACGCAGATTAATGATTACAATAGATGAAGAAAGATGCACAGGATGCGGGCTGTGTGTGCCCAGCTGTGCAGAGGGAGCCCTCCAAATCATAGATGAAAAAGCGAAGGTAATCTCCGAGAGTTTCTGTGATGGCCTTGGAGCATGCCTGGGTGAATGCCCAGAGGGAGCACTTTCACTCAGAGAGGTAGATACCGTCGAGTTCGACGAAGAGGCGGCATTAGCACATGTGGCAGCAACTCGTTGCGAGGATCCTGCGAAACCTTGTGAGGGCTCTGAGGCTTTTGAGTATTCATCTCATGGAGAAGGAGCGCATGATAATGCAGTTCCCAAGAAGGCTACTCCATCGCGGCTTGACCACTGGCCTGTGAAGATGCGGCTCGTCGCTTCGAATCATCCAGCCTTCACAGATGCCCATCTCCTCCTAATTGCAGACTGTGTTGGCCCAGCCTATGCAGGCCTTCATGAGGATTTCATCAAGGGAAAGACTCCAATCTTGATGTGTCCGAAGTTTGAAGACTATCAGCCCAATCTTGACAAGCTAACAGTAATCATGCAGACACACAACATCAAAGATGTCGCTGTGCTGCGGATGGAGGTTCCTTGTTGTGGCGGAATTGACAGACTGGCCCGCGTGGCTCTGGAGCAATCCGGAAAACAGCTGCCAATTAGAACTTACACCATTGGGGTACGTGGAGATATTAAGGCAGTTGTCTAAATGGATTCAGGAGGGCCATTTGGGCTTCATGGAAACATAAATGGCATCAAGGTCGTTGCGAGCCACTGCCACTGGCATGTGAGGCGTATCAAATCCCATTCCAATGTGGCCGTCCTTATCAATCATTATGAGACCCGCCTCTCCGCTCGTTCTTTCTCTTAGAAGACGCATAGCCTTCGCGCAGGCCTCTTGAACTGAGAGGCCCTCCTCAACGTAGTGGACAGCCATTCTTCCCATTACGATGCGAAGTATCTGTTCACCCTTTCCAGTACAGCTGACAGCAGCCAGTTCATTTGCGTAGGTACCGGACCCTATAATGGGCGAATCTCCAACACGGCCAGGAAGCTTCCCATCCCATCCACTGGTGGAAGAGGCGCTAGCAACACGTCCATTCTCATCCACGACGACACAGCCTACAGTATCACAACCTATAGACATTCGGGGCCTCCCAGAACGAGTTTCATCAATCTTCTCACGATAGCCTTCAGCAATCATCTGGTCATAGAGCCTATTAGCTCCGGCACCTACAATTTGAAAATTAGGGGTGCGTTCAAGTACATATCTAGCAAGGGAGATAGGATGAATGATATCACGCACGGCCATGACAGCTCCGCTCTCCAGCTTCTTGCCATCCATAATCATAGCATCGACTTCTATCTCACCATCACGATTTGGTCCGGCCCCTCTGCCTGCTGTGAATAAGTCAGTTTCCTCAAGAACCCATATAGAAGCCTCAGCTGCATCTATTGCTGAACCGCCCTTCTGAAGAACGCACATTCCAGTCTTGGCGGCGTTTCTGACTGCGTCAAGGATAGCAGGATGCTTCACATCCTTGAATCGAGTTGCACCTCCATGTATGACAATAGCAGGTAAGGGCATCTCTCACACCATAGAAGCGTGAGTAATGCCGCTTCTCAAAAACGTATCGAGAAGTCGTGTAGGCTCAATTACCCTTGCCAGGATGCTTGTAAACTGTGTACTCGCGGTCAATCTTGAAGCCAAGTTTCTTGTACAGATTTAGAGCAGGATTCTTCAGAGTTACATCCAGTCTGAGATACTCTATCTCTTCGCTGGAGAGTGCAGTTTGCTTCAATGCGTGAAGAGCCATGGCATACCCCAGGCCCTTCCGACGATGATCTCGAGATATCGCGATCTCAGGGATGTAGCCGCTGTCACCTCTGACAGTCATGAAGCAGACTCCAACAGCTTCGCCTGAATTTCCCAGGACTGTAGTGCCTTCAGCACTATATGTCCCGTAAACGTTGTCCTCAATACGC
>JBHLND010000333.1:0-3485 GCA_048937485.1 Promethearchaeota archaeon | reverse complement strand
GCTGATAAAACATTTAGGTTTGCAAAACCTACAGACCTTGAAGCGTTTGAGGGTGAAACTGACACAAGATTGGCTAGACAATATGAAGAAAGGCAGTGTTAGAGGAATAGTTCCATTCATGCCATTAATGCATTCAATGCTCATTGGCAGTCCGGCCTTGCTCAGGTGTGGGTCAGGTATTGACACTTTCTCTATTCATGTTGATGGGTCTATTGGGGTATGTCCAATTTCACCAGACTGGGAGTTTTCAATCGTTGGCCATATCCGAGCATCGAATCCTGAAGATTTGAGGAACATAATGTTTGTTGATGAACCATGTCCATCATGTGAGGAGTATGCGCTTTGCGGAGGACGTTGCCTATTTGCTAACAAACAGAGACTTTGGGGGAATGATGGATTTGATATTGTATGCGGCACGGTGAAGCATTTGATTGCTTCTTTGAGGAGGATTCTGCCTGAAGTGAGAGAACTCATTGATTCAGGACTCATTAGCCTGAAGGACTTTGAATATCCAGAGTTCAACAATGGATGCGAAATCATTCCGTAAGAGAGATTCAGTATTCCTCTTCCTCAATGTCATCCTCAAGAAGACTCTTGCGCATTTGGACAATCTCCTCTCCGAGTCGCTCAATTCGTCCGTACTCAACGTAGCCCATTCGCTCATAGAAAGAGAGCTGGGCTTCAACTGCGCCATACACTTCAACTTCGATAATGGAAGCGCCTCTGTCACCAAGTAGACGCTCTGCATGATCCATTAGAACGGTCCCGATTCTGCGGCCTCTGAATTTCTGCTTGACTGCCAAGCGGCTTATTACTCCAACTTGGCCTCTTAATCGGGCTCTCAATGTCCCCACAAGAGTAGTGCCCACAAGGGCAACGTACTGGTCCCCCATCTGAATATGTCGAGATATTTTGGATAATCCTTCCTCTAGCGCAGCTGGATTCCTTGAGAGCTGCTTCTTGATTGGCGCATATGCTTCTTTGATGATCTCACGTATTTGGTCTACCTCAGCCAGTTCAGCTCTTCTGATAATGACTTCGGCATAATCGTAGATTCTGGTGACCCCCTATTTATGGGCTACTCCCCATATTATTACATTTGAAGTCATAAACTATTTGGACCAGCAATTGCCAAGGATGTTGTACTGCAGTCAGTTGCGATGAATTCATGATGGATGCCAGCTACTGAGGTTTGTGAAGTGATTACTCGAGAAGCAGTCAAAGATGATACAGAATGGATAATTCAGAACATGAAGACATTCTGGGGATCCGTAAGAATGGTAACTCGCGGTAGGGTTCACACAATAACCGATTTGCCTGGTATAACTGCTGAAATATCAGGAGAGCGAGTGGGACATCTCTCATACAGGATTGAAGGGGATTCTGTGGAGGTCGTATCTCTCATTGCTGCTGTTGAGAACCTTGGCATTGGCAGCGCCTTGCTTGAGCATGTCGAAGAATTCTCAAGAAAGCTCAATCTAAGAAGGATTTGGCTAGTAACTACAAATGACAATCTTAGAGCTTTCGCATTTTGGCAGAAGCGGGGTTATTCAATTAGAGCTATATATCCAGGAGCCATGAAACATTCCCGCGCCCTGAAGCCTGAGATTCCAGAAGTAGGCGAGAGTGGCATTCCAATTCGTGACGAGATTGAAATGGAAAAGATATTGCATTGATACTCATTGCAGTTCAGACGAAATGACACACAGCTTTAATACACCAAATGAATAACCTTCAATCCTATGGAGACAGCCCCATGACAGATGAAGAGAATGAGGAAGTTGCCGAATCGCAGAAAATGAGTAAGAAAGACCGAAAAGAACTGGAAGAGGGCGCATGTGTAAATTGTGTCATTTTTGGCGTTATCTTCATGGTTGTGTCTATACTTACTATGGTTCTCTAGCATGAATTCCAGAATACCGATTCAAGTTCTAGTCTATCCAGTGAGAAGAAGAGAAGTATCATGGGAGTATCTTCTCCTCAGGCGTACTGAGGAGAGAGGTGGATTCTGGCAGGGGGTGACAGGTGCACCGGAAGAGGGAGAGGACGTTGCAGATGCTGCAAGAAGGGAATTGCTAGAAGAAACTGGGTATAGTCCTGAAATGATAACACAGACGGACTTCTCCTATACCATAGAAATAAAGGATGTAGTGGGCAGCGTTTACCCAGAGGATATCCGAGAAATTCCAGAGTATGTCTTCTTCACGGTAATTGATACTCCTGAGGACCCAGTCATAGACCCAATTGAGCATACACAATGGAAATGGTGCAGTTTTGATGAAGCCCTGGAGCTTCTTCACTGGGAGAGCAATAAAGATGCACTCGTTTACGTGCATTCCATGCTAGAGGAATTGTAGAAAAAAGAAGAGGGGGTAGGGGCACACAGCCCCTTATACTCTCATTCACTAGTCGTCATCTTCACCAAATCGTTTTGGCTTGCCAAGACGACGGGAATCATCAATGCGTAACCGCCCTGAATCCCTTGGTGGTGGGGCACCAGGAGTTGGCTCCTCATCCTCATCATCGATTCCGAGCTCTTCTGCCACGTCATGATCCACTTCGTCAGCTTCTACTCCCTCACCCTCATCACGAATTCTTTCAGCTACTCTTTCAGCTCTCTGGAAGAGCAAATAGTAGAGTGAGGTGAAGATTGCTACAAGTGGAAATGCCAGAAGCTTGGCGATATCCCTGAAGAGGAAGTTAGCATATGGATCAGCAGTCCATCCTCCGGGGAACCAAGATGCAAGCTCTGAGGCTGGTACACTACCCACAACAGCGATAATCGAGTCCACGAAGAAGAATCCGCTAGCAAGAAAGAAGGTCAATAGCGGACCAAAATCCCTTGTGGCAACACGTCTTTCCTCTACACCTTCGGTGACTGTTCTTCCAATGCCGCTCATTGCGTAGAGCAGGAAGAACAATGACATTCCCACATCTACTGGAGTCATTGTAGGAGCACCTGAACGCCTTAGCACATTAACCAGGAAGTATCCAGAATAGATTGCAATGAACACGGTCATAAGAGCAATGTTCATCGCCGCACCCCTTCCAGCATACCTGAAGAATGCCAATAGAGAGATTAGCGCGAAGAGTCCAAGAATACCAAAGGCAATCCATAGAAAGGATTGATAGAGTGAAACATTGTAAAGTACTGCAGGCTCACTATTGATCATGTTTCCGCCAAGCATGTCATTCAGTGCCGTTCCGATTCCCATGTAATCCGTTGGAATCAGCCAGAGACCTGCAATGGCGGACCCGGCGATTATTGCAATTCCAATAATGAGAACTATGAAACTGCCAAGGGCAATTCCGATACCGCCTTTCTTGGGTTCAGCAATTGTCGCAATCCTTAGACTTGTTCGTGATGATAAATAAGCCTGGAACGCTATCCATCCTATCCAACAAGCCATGGCAAAGAAAAGCAATGCATTCCGTCCGACAAGCAGTGACAAGAAGACCGAAATGGCAAAAGAAACAGCCAGCCA
>JBHLND010000332.1:0-3499 GCA_048937485.1 Promethearchaeota archaeon | reverse complement strand
ATCGAAGTTAATTGCTTCAGCCTTGCATGTCTTGACACAGGTCATACATTCAATGCAGTTCTCAATATCGATGGTTGCTATGTTTGGAACTGCTTGAGGAAACGGAATGTAGGCAGCCTTTCTCATCTTGAGACCCATATCATACTCATTTGGAACCTCTATTGGGCAAACTCTCTCGCAATCACCACAGCCAGTGCATTTGTCTAGGTCTACTCGACGATTTTGTTTCAGGACTTTTACGATGAAATCGCCGCGCTTGCCAGATACATCTGTGACCTCAGAGTAGGCCAGTATCTCAATCTTGGGATGACGAGAACAATCAACCATCCATGGTCCTTGGATACACATACTGCAATCCAAAGTTGGGAAGGTCTTGTCAAGCTGAGACATATGACCTCCGATGGAAGGGAGCTTCTCCACCATGTATACTCTGACACCCATGTCAGCAAGGTCGAGGGCGGCGCGCATGCCTGAGATGCCAGCACCAATTATTACAACCGGCTTTGTTGAGGACTCTGCCATTCCTATGCTCTCTCCGGAGTGCGAGGCGGCATTCACAAGTCGCATGATAAAACGTTTGTTGTCCGACAAAGAGCTAGTCAGGTGCGCCTATTACTTCAGGACTCCTCGGTATGAATGTCCTCTCAATTCTGATGGCACGTAGAGGACATTGAAACTCGCAAGACGTGCAATCAATGCATTTCTTCGGTCTGAGAAGCCCGGCCTTTTTCGTGGATTCATTGAAGCTCCAAACGCCCCGAGGACACACTTTCAAGCACTCCCGACATCCAGAACAGGCTTCGTAATCATATATTATCATTAATACCACCTCAAAAGATACCCATCGGGAAATAGAAACCAAGAGTAAAGAGGACGACTAGAGATGCAAGTCCTGCAATGATGTCCCTAAGCATCTGATCTTCGCCCAGTTGAGGCGTGCATCCGCCCCAGTTGAATCCGACAAACAATGAGAGACCCAGAATGGTCAGTCCTGTAACATCGAGCCACCTCAAGATGTACAATATTTCCTCTGGAGATATCCATGAATACGCCAGAAGGGCAACCTTCCATATAATCAGGGCAATTATGCCTGTCACCAGACCTCGAACATAGCCGGATGATGTAGGCATTGCTGGATCCATAATTGCCATGAAAGTTCCGAGAAGCCAAGCTCCAAGAATAATCAGAAACAGGTTGGCTATCCAGAAATTAGTCCAATCCAGAAACAGGCCGCCCATTAAACCAAGCAGCCAAAACACTGCTGTCAAGACAAGGAACATCACTGTTTCAAGAACCATATGGCCTAGATTGTATTCCAGACGTCTATCAAGGTTGAAGGTGGCAATGCTCTCTTCAGAAGATTTCTCGCTTCCTCTGTCAATGAATTTGCCAACGTCATTGATCTCTACAGGCCCGAATTCCGCACTCCAACCGTTGTCCCGGAGAACGCCCTTTGAAACAGAGCTCGCTGCAAGCTGAGGAAGTATGAGGTTTCTGTGGGTCAACTGACTCGCAAGGTTGGTTTCATTGATGCCTTTTAGAACGGAGTCTGTGTCAACGTGACCACCCCGACTACCACACCAAACATTGATACCATGACTATCTACTATTAGAAGATGGCATTTCAAATGCTGCCTTTCAATTGATTCCATAACTCTGCTAGCAGTAAGATAATAATTGGTTGTAACGAGAACCGGAGACTCTGCATCTGCATTATTGAATGAGAGAAGACCTGTTTCATGTCGTATTGCCAGAAAAGGCCACATCAGTTGTGAGCCAAGTACACATGCGTAATACTTCCATCCCTTCTGCATTCACTTCGCCTCTGCTATAACTAGCTCCAAAAGGCCTCCTAGAAATGAAACACGGTGCATTGGTGAGAGGCCTGCACTTCTCATCGCCTGAGGAATGTCATGACAAGGATGTGGTTTCACATGACTTACCCTACTGACAATACTGAAGCTAATTCGTCTAATCAATCCAAAGAAAAATGACACAAATCTATTTCTGGGTACACCCTCTCCACCGATGACAATCAGAGCATTTGGCATGGAGACCCTTGATGCCTCAGATAGAAACTTCGCAAGCTCCGCTGATTGAAGCTCGCTAATCATCAGTGTACTCAAAACAAGAGTAAAGGTTTCATTTTCAAAATTGAGTTGTGTGGCATCACCGTGCTGAAATTCTAATCTTTTGCTGAGATTATGCTTCTTTGAACGAGCATCTGCGATGGCTAACATATCCTTGTTTGCGTCAATTCCTATTCCTCGGAAACCTCTCCTTCCGGCTTCAACGAGGAGCTTTCCTGTCCCACACCCCACATCGAGAATTCTGCCTCTATTTGGCAAGTAGTTTTCCACGATATATGCCCGGAGTACTCGGTCCTGTGCCAAGGTAAGAAGAGATATCCAGCGATCATACTGACTGACTGCTCTATCTTCTGAGAGCTTCATCAGTATAGTTGCCATCGCGAATACTCCAAATTACACCAAGGCAATACGGCTATTTCAGGGTACTGTTGTCACGAATCGCTCATCGAAGAGCTTTATGTGCTACAGGTATCTGGGAGAAATGCTCCTTCCTGCGTTCGTGTGAGCTAGAGAAGCATTGATTGGCGCCAAAATGTGATACATCTCGCGGCTTAACAATTTTGAATAGGATAGCTCATATATTGCCCAGATATTACTTGGTCTGGGACGCAGACATGAAGGCGACAAGACTCTATACAAGAGCGTATCTGGAACGTAACAGATTACGAGAGCCCATGTCTGAGGCAGACGAACTGGCCAACATTATGGTGGATTTCTCGCCTCCAGTTAAGGCTCAGGCTGAATAGCCCTCAAGGGCCCCCTCTTGGGCCCCTCTTCTTTCTTCCTTTTCATCATCAAGTGAAGTGTTTTGAAGTGTTATGAAGTCGTTAATTGAGAAAGAAGCGATATGAGCTCTTTTTGCAATCGAGAACTTAACGATTCTTCATTTTCCTTATATATTCAGGGGAGAGGACCTCCTTGGTGAAATAATGAAGCGCCGCACGATATTCGGCACGACAATGTTGTTCATGCTTCTCATATTGCTCGTTTCTTCAGTGACCCTAGTCAATGCAGAAACCACGGAAGAAGACGATGATGACGACAATCATGAACCAGACCATCATAGGGATTCAGATGGAACTGTCTGGATACAGACGGATGTCATGACAGTCAGACTTGGTTCCGGTTTGCCAAGCTTTCAGTACTGGTACAGTGATGATGATAATGGCACTCTTGCCAAATTTGCTATTAGTTATTTGATGGTCGTGGAGTTTGAGGATCAAAATGGGGATGGAGTGTACCAGCCAAATGAAACTCTATCTTTCGCCCCACTTGATGCATTTGAGTGGGTTCTTCAAACCGGAGAGGTGACAGATGAACTGGGACGCAACGTAGAGGTCTTTGCATCGTACACCAAAGGCGGCCTTAGCGACGAGGATTTTGAAGATGATTGGTTTGAGGACTGGATG
>JBHLND010000331.1:0-3501 GCA_048937485.1 Promethearchaeota archaeon | reverse complement strand
GAACAACTGGCAATCCAAAAGGTAGCCAACTAATGAAGGAGAACTGGAGGCCAAGAAAGGAGTTGATGTATGTTGCAGCCAAAGGATTTGGCGGGGATCCCACTAGACTTCCGACTCCTCCCAGTGTTGCTGAGTAGGCTACTCCGAGAACCAATGCTTTCCCGTATCTATCCCTAGTATCCATATCATGAATTCGAGTTATGACTGCAAGCGCAATGGGTATCATGATAGCCGCGGAGGCAGTATTGCTAATCCACATAGATAGAAATGCAGTTACTCCCATGACTGTGAGCAATAGACCGGACCCAGATCCTTCACCTCTTGAGAGGATCACAAGAGCCAGTCTCTTATCGAGCTCATATTTCGTAAGGGCTCGACCAATCAGAAATCCACCAAAGATGAGTGCTACCGCTGGATCAAAGAAGGGCATAAGGGCATCAGTAGGGGTTCGAATATCCGCAAGCACAATTAAGACTGGGATTAAGAGTGAGGTAGCTACAAGGCTTATTCCTTCTGTGAACCAGAGCAAAGCGACCACACCAAGGATCATCACCGCAAATCTGGAATTCACAAGCGGCTGGTACTCAAAGGTGAAGCTTTGACCATTCTGTCTTGTTGGCCGCATAGACTGATCGAATCCTTGGTCGTTTGTCAAGGTCAATGTTAGCATATTTGCAGTCAGAGGTTCGCCAGTGACATCTACTTGGACTAAAAGGGGGTTTGCAGGCGCGATTACAACTTCTGTCAAAGCTGTTATTTCCAGGAATGAACTTGAGCCGTTCAGAAGAATTCGGGTTTCAGCGGATTCTCCGGACTCGATAAAAGTGACATTGAACTGCTGATTCAATTCTTCAGTGGGAGTTGTCAAATTCAGAGTAGCATTGTACTCACCTGGTTGGATCGACGGAGGCGCGACACTATAAAGGACAATAGCCGCAAGAAATGAGAAAGCTAACAGAATGATGGTCTTGCGAGATACTTGCCCTGACATTAGACTCACTTCCAATTAACAGAGCTGAGTTTGACTCCTTTATGACCCCCGCAAAAAGCTCCTTGCATCTGTAAGAATCCCTCAGTCTATTGGACGTGTGTCAAGTATCTTCTGGACTTTATCAATAGGCAAGGCATAGCCCTTTGTCCCGATTATTGTGAGTGACTTCTCAACAACATGAGTAGTCATTTCTTCCAGCATCTCTGCGAGCTCTTGGAATTTCTCAATTGGACCTTCATATACGGCGAAGCCTGTGAATTCTGTTCCAAAAGCGTTTCCAGCTTCAACAATGACACTAATCTCCGCTGGAAGCTTCTTCTTAATGTCGGCCCATGTCTTCAACCATTCAAGCTTCTCTTCGTCAGTCATAGTTCGAAGACGATACAGCTGTAGATAGACAAGTTCAGTCCTTCCGAGCTCCTTGGGTATCTTGCTGCTGACCATGTTGCTTGTACCTACTAGCTAGCTTATAACGGTGTGGTCAAGTGCGAAACCAGCCAACGCGGAGAAATTCAAAATGGGTCTCAGAGCTTCGGAACACAAGCTGACATTGATTGCTCTTTATTTGGTAACAATGATCATGCGTGCATCATTCTATGTGACTATTGCAGTGATTCAGAGTCATTCATACTTGGGAGGTTTGACTGAGTGGGAAGTAGCGGCCGTTCTTATTGTATATCCAGTGACAGAGCTTGCTACAGTGTCGTTCTTTGGCTCATATAGTGATAAAGTTGGCAGAAAACCAATTCTCATTGCGAGCCTTTTTGTAACAGGTGCAGCAGCGTTCCTCTTCGCCATAGCGCCAACTGCTGCAATCTTGCTGCCCTTTGCGGCAATCTTTGGAATTGGAGCTGCATCCAAAGTGACAACTACTCTTTCCATGATAGCTGATGCATCTGGCGTAGATAATCGTGCTCGTCTTATGGGCTACTATGATCTCTCAACACTAATGGGCTTGGCAGGAGGATACGGGCTTGGAATTCTGCTCATCCAGTTTGGTTTCGCGGCTACTCCTATTCTGCTAATGGCAGCCTCAGCATGTACAATTAGCGGCGTCATCGGATACTTCACAATCCAAGAAACCAGAAAGCATGTTCGGATTGAAGCTAGGATTTCAGACCTTCTGCGAGAGGTAGCTAGTGACAGAAGGATACAGATGATGCTGCCGGTCTATGTTCCTATCATCTCACTTTACGGATTGCTTATAGCGAATGTTGAGAGGATACTCGAAGACCACTTTCAGGAGATTCTCTCTAATACAGACCTGCTAATACTCTTTGGCATGCTTGGAGGTTCCCTTATCATCGGCATCATAACTATGGGTCATCTCTCTGACCACTTTGGCAAGCGTAGACCATTCATTGTAATTGGATTGCTTGGTTTTGGACTCCTAGCTTACCTGCTATTCATAACCGCGGAAGCAGGTGACTTTAGTGGACTTTGGACGATTTGGCCAATCATGCCTATTCTGGGCTTCACTGCAGGGTCGTTTCCACCAGCTGCAATGGCCTATCTGACTGATATATCAGGTGAAGAATCAAGGGGAAGTACAATGGGAGTCTACAGCATATTCTTCGGGTCCGGGATGATAATCGGGCCTGCTTTTGGAGCATTTGCATACAGTGCCTATCGTCTACCTGGAATAGGCCTACTTGTCGCTATTCTCATCGCAATAGCGTGCATTGGGACATACTTCATGCCTGAGGCTCACGGCGTTGAGAAGCAAGTGTAACATTACCCTAATTGAGCAAGAGTTAATAGAAACTAGGTCAGAACTGGCTCTAAGTACTCCACCACGGAGAGGAAATCATTGGTTAGGCTCACAACTATTGGAAATGTCCTTTCGGGCATTGGAATAACATTGCTTGGAGTAGCAATTGGCATCAAGTATCTGCTTGAAAGTCTGGGCACAACCGGAGACCCACTTCAGTATCCCTTCTATATCTGGATGGGATCCTTGGGCGTTCTGGCAATAGTGCTTCTGGTCAGTATCGTCAATACATTCACCGAAATGACGGGCTTTGTTCATCCAGACGACAAACTGTACGCCAACACGCTAGTCTTCATTATGACTCTTGGAACCATATTGACATTCGGATTATTAGAGGGATTTGACACTGCTGAGATTCAAGGCAGTCTGTTCAATATGGGGACAATGATAGTAATTGCCTACATCTTCTTGTTCATCTTTGTCTTCTTTGGTACAAGAATTGCTGAAGGTGCAGAAACAGGACAAGTCAAAGAGATGACCTCAAGGTTCATGCTGGTTTCACTAATTCTAGGTGCAATTATGGCGGGAGTCAATTTGGCCTTGAATTGGATTTGGATATTCACAGCCTCCTATGCATGGGCTGCTGGAACACTGTTCCTGTTTGCTATTGCACTTGTCTTCATCATTGTAATATTCCTAGGAAGACGATACGAACCAGTAGGCGAGTAGTCTTTCTGAAAATGGATGGAGTTGACTCCATCCACTCTTTCTCTTTTCGCTTCCATAATACTGACTGCGC
>JBHLND010000037.1:0-14509 GCA_048937485.1 Promethearchaeota archaeon | reverse complement strand
TCTTCCACCAGTTTACTGGGGATGGTGGCAATTCCTGCTTCCACATTACACCCATTTTGTCTAAGCAAGTCCAAGGCGGAGAGGTTTTTCACAGCTATACCAGTTTGGCCAAGAATCTTGAGTGAGGTTTGGTGAATCTGATCTAATTCCTCTTCGTTCAGGAAATTTATCCGAACCATCTTTGATCGCCATTTCCGTTTACTTCCATTCAATCACGCCTCTGATTGCATGGAGTGCGGGCCCCATCTTCTTCTCTTTCATACTAGAGGATGCAAAGAGATCTGCATCACTATCAAATGAGAGCGTTCTCAGACCGAGGCATGAGAAAAGGGGGTCTATATCCACAGAAGATAGCTTGTTTAGTTTTAGTGACAAATTGCGGAGCTTCTTGCATTTCCTCAAGGGGGAGAGGTCAATAGAGCTAAGTTCATTTTCATAGAGGTGCAATGTCTGTAATCCAGTGCAGTTCGCTAAAGGAGTAAGGTCAATTTGGCTTAGCTTGTTGAACGAAACGTCAACATACATGAGATTAGTACAACCAGCGAGAGGTTCGAGATCGATACGCTCAAGTTTGTTGCTTCCCATTGAAAGCTCCAATAGATTCGTGCTCTCATTTAGGGGAGATAGGTCGAGTAGCGGAAGCTCATTGCCAGAAATGGTAAGAATCTCAAGGTTGGCCAGTTCTCGAATTGGAGTAAGATCAGTAGTGAAGATTCTCTTATCACTGAGGTCAACTTGAGTAGCAAGTGGATCGAATCGCTCAACCACCTTTCCGCCACTCTTAGTTTCGCTCCAGATTACAATTTCATCCATTTGCCTGTCCCCTTAGTAATCCAGTGATTAGCTCATCATCGAGAGTTAAAGGTACCTACACGAGAAAAGGTAGGCGGGAATCTGACACAAGACCTTTATACCTTGATTCTCTTCGCACCTTTTCACTTCGCAATTTGATTGAGAGGTATTCGATATGGCTGAAGAGAGATCACGAGGGTACATGATCTTCCTTGTTGTCGTCATGGGACTAGTTAGCCAAATGGATAGCTGGCTATCATTGATTGAAACAAAAGCACTACCGGGAATAATTACTGATTTTTGGGCACCGATAGATGAAGCTGCGAGAGCTGCTGCCAGGAGTGAGTTTGCTTTATTGCAGGGACTATTCGGTGTGATAGTATTTGGAGTCTTCTTCATTGGTTGGTTTGCCGACGCATATGGACGAAAGCTGGGCATGATCACTCTCGTTCTGGTAATGGGAGTTCCCACGATTCTAATTGTGTTCCTATCAGTGAACATCTACATGTTCCTGCTATTCTATTCGATAGTAATCATGGGTACGACTTCGAACTTGTGGGAGGTGCCGATATCCGAGGAAGCACCTGCAGCTAGCCGAGGTCTTTATGGCAGTATTGCGTTCCTGATTGGAGTGATTCCTTTGTATGCTATTCTAGGAACACGCATCATTGATGCTTTTGGATGGCAATGGGGCTATGGAATCATGTTCTTCATGATGGTTATACTCTTGATTCTGCTGGCGTTTATGAAGGACCCAGAGAGATGGAAGGCGACTCTTGAGGCCCGTGAAAGCACACGTCTTGGAGTCATGGCTGCTTTGAGGAAGCTCAGGAAAGAAGATAGGAAGTACATCCTGATAGCAACGATAGTATATCTTGCATGGACGATATCTTTCAAGATGGCCACAACCTTTGGAGGAGAATACTTCACTTCTGCATTGCCTGTTCCGTACACTGACGAGGAGTTCAACTCAATCTTGACAATTGCAGGTCTGCTTCTCCCTGTTAGTGCCTTGATATCTGGAGTGATGCTTGACAAGATTGGAAGAAATGTTGTCCTAATTCTGGGATCGTTGGGGTCAATAAGCTCCCTTATCGCACTTGGTTTGACTGGAACTCCCTTGTTCTATCAGGCAGCCTATTTCTTCATGGCAATGGTTCTTGCTTGGATCTACGTCTACTTAGCAGAGATCTTCACAACTGAAGTGAGATCCACAAGTATCGGAGTATGCGTTACTGGTGCAAGATTCGGATATGTAGTTGGACCTCTTCTTGCGTCACTGCTACTGTCCATGTTCCCGTTTATGGACGGCTTCTGGATATTTGCGGGAGTGTTGATGATCATCCCACTTCTGACACTTGCAGCCAAACCTCTGGAAACCAAGGGCAAGACCTTAGAAGAAATAGAGGTAGAGAGATAGCTAAAGAGAGAGAATGGGAGGCGCTACTTGCACCTCCTTTTTTTTTGATTGGTTCCCAAGAGCTAACTAGAAGTCATCAACTTCAGACGCGGGCTTTCGAACACCCACGCACAGCGATCCGTAGCTTGTTAGCTTCCACTGTCCTTCTTTGTTCTTCTTGACAGTTGCTGGCCTTGGAGAGTCGGCACCACCGCTGTGAATAAACACCTTGCGCGTTTTGTCGTCAACTTTCTGGTCCTTCACGACTGTCATGACCATGTTATTCTTATCGAATTTGTAGTCACTCTTCCAATCGGCTCCCATGTAAGAACGTGCGATGTTCTTATCCTCTTGGAATTGCCCAATGTAGTATCTCGAGGATTTTCCGAGTTTCAAACTAGACGGCGACTTGGAGGAGTCCATCGTGTCTCTTTTTGACACTACAACGGTCATCATTGCGTCAGCTAGGTCAGCGTCCTTCTCAATATTCAACGCGGCTATAATGTAGTAGAATATTGAGTTGTAGGGGTCACCAGCATCTTTTTCCCATGCTTCCTTGAATTTCTTGAAATTGGTAATCATTGGTTTCTTTACTGTCTTCGCCATGGTGTTTCACCTCGGTGTTGGTGATTGTACTATACAAAAGGATTCGGGTGATATTCCAAACATCCTTAGAGTACAGTAACCTCCAACTCGGTCTTTGCCAAGACTTCACATCCATTCTTGGTTATTATAATGGGAGCCTCGTAACGAAACCCAATCTCTTCTTCTGGGACCATGAATTGATGTGCGCAAATCACGACCTGGTCTACATCATATATATGGTCAGGATCCGTCCAATAGGGCATGGGCCCGGTATTCATGCCAATTCTCCATTCATCCCCCATCACGCCTATGCCATGTTCGAAACCTGGCACCATGTATTGAGCAATCCCAGTCGCGTCAGCCCAGTCCATCATGTCGTCAGCCATTTTGCCGGGAGTCATACCAGGAGCGTATAGTTCGATTACACGCGATATTGTGTCAATAAAGTGTCCAGCGAGTTCGAGTTGTTTGTCAGTTGCCGGGGATAGTAGATAGTTGTGGGAGTGGTCCCCTAGTCCAAGCATAAACATGGCGTGTAAGTCAACCATTAGTGGCTCGCCCAATGCAGTCTTGCGCCTTGTTGCCGGAGTGCATGCCCCCATTGGATAGGAGGTACGGTATCCAGATGCAATCTCGTTACCAGCAGTGAAGCTCCATGACCATTCACTTCCAGCCTTTCTCATAGCCGCTTCGGCGATGCCAGCAATTTCTGTTTCAGTCATTCCAACCTCAAATTGGTCAAGAACCGCCTTGTGACCAATGTCAACTATATCTGAAGCCTTTCTGAATCGATTGATTGTACCCTTGTCTTTCTGCATTGACAGTTCATCTATGATATCGATTGACTGAACGAATTCAACATCCGGCAGGGCGCTTTTGAGCATCTTGTATTCCGCAGCAGTCAGATTGCCCTCAGGAAGGTAGCATGACATCCCATGTTCAACACCGACTCGTTTTGCCCCGGAGGAAGGAAGATACTCGGAAAGCGCATCAGCAATGACATTTATCTGATGGCCCCCTCCAAGTGGACCGAAGCCCCTCACGTCATCGAGCCAGCTGTCATCCCTAACTCGCTCAGCATCAATCACAAAGGTGTAGATTGTAGGTTCCTCAGCTTGTGGAATCACGATAAAAGACCGCCAAGGACAAAATACATCCCCCACGTAGCTTATTGTCCTCAACCGAGACCCTAGCAGAACTGGCAAGTTCAGCTCCTGCATTTTATCCTGTACTGCTGAGAGTCGCTTCCTGTGATTAATACTGTAGTCGTAGTCAGCCATTGAACCACCTCAGTAGTCCGTTGGAACTGTAGCAATGATCTTGTTCAGCTTGTCCACTACACTGGAGAGTCTTAGCGCCTTCACCATGTTGCCCTTCAGCTTTATCTTGTTCCTCATGAGTGCACTGCGGGCACCAAGCTCGGCCTGCGAGATCTTCGCAAAGACATCATAATCGCCAATTATGCGAAATTCAGCCTTTTTCTGAGACACTTCATCATCCTGCGTCCCAATTGCCGCCTCAGCAAGGAGACCGTCCTCGAATCGAAAATACATGTAGCGCGTATTTCCATCAGGGCAGTTCTCAACAATGTTTACCATTGAAGATGAAACATGCTTCATTTCTTCCGCAGTTAGCTTCGCCGTTACTCGAGAGATGACTTCATCCATCCATTCTTTTGAGAGATACTTGAATTCCGACATACTAGCCTCTCCTTATCAAATACTCACAAAGAGAGAGCAATGTGGCACAAATACCTTGTCACTCTACAAAGAGAAAGGGAGTGGAGTCATCTGACTCCAGCTACTATTCAATTGGCTCTATGCTGCTTTGCTACCAGGAGGCACATCTTCTATCCTGACGGGAACCCAAGTGCCAGGCTCATCCAGTTTCTCAACGGCCAGAATCATTCCGTGACTCTCAATGCCGCCTATTTCCTTGGGCTCCAAGTTAACCAGGAAGAGAGCAGATACGCCTTCAAGTTCCTCAGGTTTGTAAAGGTGCCCTAGACCTGTTGCCATAGTTCTCGTTTCAATGCCAATATCCACTGTTATCTTCAGCAGGCGATCTTTCTTTGGAATTCGCTCACATTTCACTATCTTCCCAGTCCGCAGGTCCACTCGTTGAAAGTCATCAAACGAGATGTCGTCTTTGATTGGTTCATGTTTTGTCACTTGCTTCTCCTCCTCTGTTTTTCCTTTCTGCCTAGCCTCTGCAGCTTTTATTCGGGCATTTGTTGCCTCCTGCAACTCAACCAATAGCGATTCATCTATCTTTGATATCACTGGAATTGGTTTACCTAGCCTGGCACCAACATCAAGTGGAATCAGGGCCTCTTTCAATGGAACTGCATGGATATCAGAATTCAGGCCAATTTGCTTCCACACCTTCTCAGCTGCTGAGGGCAGAATCGGATCGATTAGAATTGCCAAGGCTTTTGTCAATGCTAGAGCGTTGAAAAGGACCTCTCCACACTTCTCCTTGTCCTCCTTCACCAGCTCCCAAGGCTTATTGGCTTGAAAATACTCATTGCCAGTTGATGCCAATCCAAGGACCGCATCCGAGACCTTCTTGAGTTCGTACTCGTTGACTCCATCAATAACGGTCTCGATCGTGTCCGCTATCGCCTTCTTCAAGTTGGCATCGAGAGTTCCCTTTGGAACCTGTCCGTAATGCTTCTTTGCAAAGTGAAGGCCACGGTAGATGAAGTTGCCAAGAGTGGCAACGAGCTCGTTGTTCACTTTGTCCGCAAAGGACGCCCACGCGAAGTCGAGATCCTTGGTCTGGGATGTTGAGCTTACCATGTAGTAACGAAGGTAGTCTGAGTCGAGACCTCTTTCCAAGTAGTCCTCCTCGATCCAGACAATATAGCCTCTACTCCTACTGAATGTATGACCTTCTATCTTTAGCATACCAGAGGCAACTATAGCATAGGGCATGTTGTAGCCGCTACCTTTTAGCATGGATGGCCAGAGAATACAATGATGGTAGACAATATCAAGTCCAATATAATGAACAAGGCGACCATCTCCTGGTTTCCAGTATTTCTCCCATTCGTCGGGCTTTCCAATCTTCTTTGCCCATTGCTCAGTACTTGACATGTACCCAATAGGTGCATCAAACCATACATACAAGACTAGTGATTCGTCGTCGGGATACTTTATTCCCCAATCAAGGTCTCTGGTGATACACCAGTCTAGGAGTCCCTCTTTGATCCAATCCAAAGCGTAGTTCCTTGCATTCTTTGTGACATCAGCTTCTTTGAGGAATTTCTCGATGGGCTTCTCAAAGGCTTTGAGCTTCATGAAGTAGTGAGTCTTTGTCACCTGCCTTGTGGGATTTCCGCAAACAGCGCATCTTGGATCGAGTATTAATCCTGGCTCAATGTATCTTCCGCACCCCTGGTCACATTCATCGCCCCGCGCATCGGCACCGCAATATGGACATGTCCCTCTTACAAAGCGATCAGGCTGAGATCGTCCACAATGGTCACAAAAGGGAGTTTCCAGTTCTTTCGGAATGATGTGTCCATTCTTCTTCAGCTCATCCAATAGCTGCAGAGTTCTATGACGATTCTCTGGATCGTCTGTTGAGGCATAATTGTCAAAGTCTATGCTGAGTTTGGGAAAAGTATCCAGGTAGTGCTTGTGATATTTCTGATAGGTTTCTTTGGGACTTAGACCCTCTGCCTCAGCCGCCATGAGAACTGGAGTTCCGTGGGTATCAGATCCGCAAATGAAAGTCACTTCAGTCCCCATCTTTCTTAGGAATCTGACAAACACATCAGCTGGCACATAGGTGCGAAGATGACCAATGTGCATCTTACCACTGGCGTACGGTAGTCCACACGTCACGCACACTGGGTCCTTAGTTGGATATTTTCTCTTCTTAGTCAATTTTGTCACACTCCTAACATTCTGTCGGACGGGATTCACTCTGTTCAGACAGGATTGCTATATAGAACAAAGTGGGGATACCCCATACTGGCGGAGTCTCTCCTTGAGTTTCCGTTGAATCCGTTCTCTCTCGTATTCCTTGAAGCTTCTTTCCCGCCTTAGAATGTTAGGCCCAATTCACCGTTTCGCGATATAACTGTAACGATAATCAGAATTAGTGGATGGATACTGCGGAAGTCTTAAGATGAACCCCTGGCATCATACGAATTTAGTATTCGCTTTGACTTCAAGGATCATGCACACAGATGAAACTGTGTTTCAATTTCTTTTACTTCATTCACAACTCAAACCGAGGAGGAAAAGGGATGTTATCAAGAAGAATACAGATTTCAGCCGCAGCAATGATGTTCACACTGGTATTGCTAGGCGGCGCATTGCTACCGATAGAGTGCAGTGCGGCCACAGTCCTTGACGACGACTTCAATGATGGAAATCTGGACGGCTGGTCAGGGGATTTGGTTAATTACACAGCAGGCAATTTCTATATGGAGAGCACGACAAACCGCCCTGGAAATTGGGGCAATGATATCTATCATGACTACGCTGTAAATGCTCCATGTAATTGGAGTCTGGATATCTTATCCCCGTCCAACTTCTCCACGGGAATAATAGATTTCTGGTTTTGGATGAATTGGACTACAACTACATTCTTCACTTTAGCAATTTACAAGTATTGGATTCGTCTTGAAAGAGGTACAGTGCTAGACGAGTGGCTGGGACCTTGGCCCGGAGGATGGAATCACTTTGATATTTGTGTCAATGAATCGTGGTGGATTGATGTGTTTATGAATGAAGAACGCATATTTCACTATCATACCATTGATCCTGGATCTGGCAGTGAGCGTCTTCAAATATCTTCTCACAACGCTGGTGACGGTTTTGACAATATCGTAGTGAACGAAACAGACCCTATAACAATAATAGTCACTCCTACCACAACAACCACTCCTACCACAACAACCACTCCTACCACAACTACTACTACAACTAGCACTACTCCAGTTGAGATGGATCCACTCGTGCTGGCAGCGGTAGGCGCAGGTGCAGTTGTCCTTGTGCTGATTGCCGTAGTGCTGCTCAAGAAAAGATAACTGAGAGTGTCAAATCCAATCCAAAACATTCGGTTGCACAACATCGGAATGGTTGGCATAGTCATGTGAACCATTCCAAACTGACCTTTTTTGCGGCAGAGCTTATGGTTGAGGCTTACTTGAAACTTTCATATGCTTCTGCCATGAAGATCTCGTCCTTATGCTCCATGTGAATCTTCTCAAGCGCAGCCTTGACCTTCTTTGCTTCTGAGCCTCTAACTTCAGTTTCAAAGCCCTCATCTTTTCTGATGACAATGTTTATAGCATACTTTGTATACTTTACACTTCAACAAATTGTAACAAAATTGCGATATGTTTCAGAATCTCCTGAGAAGGAGAAAAGGTGAATTCGCATGACGAGAGGAGCTTATACTATACTAGCGGAGCTTACGTTTGTCGTCCTCATAATGTCGGTAGTATTTCTACCAGTAGATGCCGCTGTTGTCTGGTCAGATGACTTTGATGACCTAAATTATGACGGGTGGACGGGAGACATGGCGAATTATACAGCCGATAATGGATATCTAGAGTGTACAGAAAATACCTCCAGCAACTACTACGAGATAAGCCTGACTTCACATGAAAACACGGTAGAAGACGGAACCTGGAGTTTTGACGTGATATCACCACTTGATTTCGATCATGGATGTATATGGGTCCAATTCTGGGTCTCGTGGACCTCATTTGTCAATATGGATTTGACAATCTATGCTGACAGAATCGAGCTCTGGAGAGGAGATACCTTGATGGGGCAATGGGATGGATCGTGGCCCGGTGGCTGGAATCATATTGATGTGACGGCAGATGAATCCTGGAATATAGAGGTGCTTCTCAATGGGGAACATATCATTCATCGTCAGACACTCGATCCAGCAAGTGAGAATGAATTGTTTCGTATCGGTTGTGCCAATGATGGCGATGGTCTTGACAATATCGTTGCAAGTGATACAGTAGATGTTGTTTGTACCAATGAGACCTGCGAGGTGTGTCCAGCCTCCACCACTACAACTACTACAACAAGCACTACTACAACTACGACTTCAACAACTACCACCAGCACAACTACTACAACAACTGATATCTCTCCACTTGAACTCGACCCCCTTTTACTTGCTGCAGCAGGGATTGGTACAGTAGTGATTGTGTTGGTCGCTGTTGTTGTACTCAAGAAACGATGATCAAGTATGATAAGCCTAGCTCAAAGCATGTCCTCAATGCTGTATCGGAATGGTTAGCGAACCTGCATCAACCATTCCGACCTGACCTTTTTCTGGCGTCTAGTCAAATCAAAAGAGAAGTCATCTCAGTTTCTTGAGGCGACGACGCATCACCCGATCAGACACAAGTCGATGTCTTCTAAGAATGGTCGCTGTTCCCTTTGACCTTGCTAATTTTGTATTTTCAGTCGTTGCCATCTTGATCAACTCTGAATATGGTGTGGGGGTGTTTCCACCCCCACTGTGTCTCGCCTGCCGGGAGGTGCACGGAGACAGCGAATTGGCCTCATTGTTACATGAGGAGCATAAGGGATGTTATGAACTGGCGTAGAGGTATCTTAGACTTGCAGCATCCGCGTCCGTTGGTTCTCTGTCGCTGTCAAGGAGGCCATAGAGAACATGCAGCACTTCCGCGTTCTTCGCAAGGGTTGAGCTTGGTCGGGGATTGTCGGCCATGATTCGCATCTCCATATCTTCACTTTCTGTGGTACAACTCACCTCAACTTCCACAGGAATTTCATATAAAGCTTGATGAAATGTAGACCCTACTGAGATGATATATGGGTAATACACCGGGATTATGTGGAGAGTATAGGCACAGAGCAAAGAGAAAAGGCGTCTACTCTCCGCTAACAGCACCCAGAAAAAGCCGCTCCACAAGAAGAAGAGGGGAGAGGGTGGTCAAGCTTGGTTACATTTGATCGGCGCCATTAAAGAGCTGCCAGTCCAACTCCTTATGCATATGGACCTCATGCTTGTCGCAGGGAGTAAGATACTCCTTCTCAATTGCTTGATAGACAATTGAGCAGCCCCGAGCTTCATCAATACCCTGGCCAAACATACTGTTTGCAAGAGCCTGGGCGCTTGCGCATTCAAAGAGGTCTGATCCAGTCATAGCTTCCTCCAAGGGAGCCAGTTTTCTTGGGAATTTAGCCGCGGTAGCTCTCTTGTAGTATTTCAAAAGGTAGCCATCAAGGGTGTTCTCAAAGGCCATCTGAATTGTGAGCGCCATGGTTTCATCACGGAACTCTCTCGGCCGATCCTCAAGTACGTCATCAAATAGCTTGCCAATCTCTTTTGCAAATTCAATCATTTTGTCTTCCTGAAATGCGGATGCCTTTGAAACAGTAATGAAAGCACAAACAAGATTCCTAGTTGGAACAGCACGAATGATGTCAGAGATTGGGATGATGTCATATGTCATATCATCTTCGCCATTTGGCACAAACTCCTGCCGGAAGTGAGTGATAGCTGTGATGAATGCCGAAATCATTCCCTCTTCGAACCCTCCTTTAAGGACATTGGAGTAGATAGGCAAACCGCTTTTTGCATGAAGAATGATGATTCCTAGTAGATTGTTTATATCATCAAATCGTCGTTTGACCTCCAATGCTTCAACATATTCGCGGCGCTTTCTTGTACTATAGGTTCTATAGCTGATAAGTGCCAAGACGAGAACGCCAACAACGGCACTCGCAGGTATTCCATATAGCAGAAACATGTACATTGGATAATCAGAAGCAAGTATCTGTTCAGCTATTGGTGCAACAAATGGTTCTGCGAGGACATGATTATCCAGATCTACAGTGATTCGCACTTCGTAGCTATTGTCGCCATACCATCTTGGCCGAAGAGAGGCAATGTAGACTCCAGAACTGGTCATTTCCATTATGCCCCACTCTACCTCCACATCTCTGTGTAAGAGATGGTAAGCCACGGTAGCATCAGAAACAAGCTCATTGAAACCGTTGGTGAGAGTGATAGTTATGAAAAGATCGTGATTCCAATTGTAAATGATTGAACTTGCTTCAATGTGTAACGGAATATTCTCAACTTCGAATTCAAACTCGATTGTGCGTTGCTGCATTCCATATATCTGCAGAGAAACCTTCATGCTATATGATCCGATTTGCTTAGGAGTCAGGTAGATTATGTAGCTCCCGTTTTCAAGGTCGTCAAACACAAGCCAGTGGGGATCAATGCCAGCAGTAGCATTTTCGGCTCCAGAAATTCCGGTGCCATTGGATGCAAGCCTGTACACATATGAGAAGATATACGTCCTCCCGTAGTACATCAATGTCGAAGGATTAGTGCCAGTCAATTCTGTATCGAGCTGTGCGACAACGAGAACGAATCTCATACTACTTAATTCATATCCTGTTGCATTGGCCGTAATAGTCATCCCCCACCTGCCAAGCACGTTTGCAGTAAAGGATATCAGATAGCCATTGCTCATTGATGAAACAGACCAGTCCAAGGTTTCCAAACCGTCAAAGAAGACTTCTATTGCTGCGCCTGTTATATTTGCAGAGGGGGATTCTCGCTCATATAGAACCATCAGCTGATAGATCTCAGAGTAGTTCGCAATGGCGGATGAAATGCCCCCACTCGATCTTAGATTGGTCTGAACTGGAACTACAATAAGAGGAAAGAATGCAGTCGAATTGGCATGGTTTTCTGCTGACGCGTAGAATGCGATATAGTATGTACCAACATCATTGGGCGTGATTACAATGGAGTAGAGACCTCCGCCAATCTCTTGAACAGGCGAGAAAGACAATCCAGGATAGCTGCCAATTATGCTAATGGTGGCTCCTTCAATTCCTCCCATTAGACTGCTAGTGAAATTAAAGGTAACAGTGCAGGTCTGGTCAATGGAGATTGTCGATGCCGTTGCGCTATAGGTTAGCTGAGATGAAATGGGCCTTGTGAAGAGAGTGAATTGATGATATTGAGTTTGATGGTTTTCTCGACTCACTTCAATGAATATCGTAAAAGTACCCGACTCCTCAGGAGTGAGGATAATCGAATAGTAGCCATCTCCCAAGTCATAAGTGGCTTCCACAGTTAGACCTGACGACTGGGAAACATTCCTGACATTAGCTCCAGCAATTCCAAAACCGGTCCCGTTCGTGTACCGAATGGTTAGATTGTAGGAATTGGTAAACTCAACTGAATCCGCTGATAAGCCTTCAAGGTTTGTGGCAATTTCTCCAACATCAACTATGAATCTGGCGTACGCGGCGTCATAATAGCTCTTTGAAGCTGAAACAGTCAATGAGTAAGTGCCCGACGCTGCTGAATATAGGTCAAATGTATAGTTCCCGTTTCCTAGGTCTACAACATTTCCCCACGACAGACCGGTCAGGGGTTCGATTTCGACGTTTATGTCAGCACCCAGTATGGCTGCACCATACTGGTCTGTGAACCGAACCTCTGCGGTAAAGGTTTGGTATAAGCTCATTATAATAAATGGACTCCCAATGAGAAGGTCATTGTCTGTTCCAACTGACTGAATGAGGAATGTACAAGAGGCATCATCGAAGTATGGTCTTGAGGCATTTACGACTACAAGGTACTCTCCTGGACCAAGAGCAGCTGTGTTGAAATCAGCCTCCCATTGATTTCTATTGTCGTTCGGCCTGAAGACTATGGTTGATGCAGACCAATTCGCCGTAATTAGTGCGGTATCCTCCATAAGGATATCATTGTTTTCGGTGTCCTTGTAAATCACAAAGACTGTGGCATTAAGTCCTGCATCGGTCTCAATCACTGCTTTTGCTGGATAGAGTGACGTTGAGTGATGAACTTCGAAGCTTGACTCGCCATATGCAATCTCAGTACCATTCTGCCAAGCTACGAGTATGTACCATTCACCCGCAGATGTATTGGTTGCACCCATTGTCAAGCCGCTACTGGTTATTGTCCCTGCAACGCCTCCGCTAACTGATTCTTGATGCCAGATCGTGCCATTTGGCATGAACCAAGTAACATTCACAAGGTTCAAAGGATCTGGAATATTCAGTCCAGAACCAAGAGTTGCTGATACTCTTGATTTGTTTCCACTTCTAAATACGGTTTCAGCGTTCCACTGATCCCCACCGGAATCATAGACTTGTGTGGTCAAGAAGTCTGCATAATTTGGCGATTGAATTGTGAAGAACCACCAACCAAGTCCGCCGACTAGCAGAGATGTTGGAATGGTCACTGTTCCCTGAGAAATGATACATTGACCTGTGACATCATCCGATTGCGGCTCATATACTGTGATGTTATCCCAATCATTCGGATATACTGCAATTATAGTTAGTTCCTCATAATCCCCCAAGGATCCCAAATATGTATAGAAAGACAGCTCAGAGCTTTCGTCCACGCCAATATAGTAATTTACTCCTAGCTTCAAAGGACTTGTGTCTGAGTTGGAATCACGATAGTTATGAGATAGAAGCCGTGTTACATAATTGAAGGAAACACTAGTGTTCGAAGTTATTGTGATTGGCACCGGACTGGTATTCCAGTTTGTGGCATTTGCGATTGTTGCGGTCCCGTTTCCCATCGATCCTGTAATGGGAGTCGATGATGCTCCCGCAGAGAATTGCATATCAACTGCGTCAAATGCAGGCGCGTTTTGTCCCACAAATGATACATCATCAAACCAGGCTGTGAGGTAGGCGGTGTTGGCAATTCCATCGACATAGCCGTCGCCGTCGTTGTCTTCATCTGCATTAAGGTCGAAGGTTGAATCGACAATAAATCCAATTGAGAAATTCAGAGCCGAGCCGGGACTAGAAAGCGTTACCGAAAGATCATCCACAGAATACCAAGTTGTTCGCGATGGAAGATCTGGGATTGAGGTGTTCCAAATGACAGTGCCATCCACAGCTACAAAGAACCTACCTTCACCTGTGACGCCATCCCCCAATGGCCCTCTAAGGTAATAGTAATCACAGCTAAGATAGAAATTCTCAGTGTAAGGCTCATTTTCGAGGATCTGATACCAGACTATTTCAGTGCCTGCCACATGGTCATACTGCTTTCCGCTTGGGCCAATTTTTAAACCCTGATTCTCTACGGCGATGTACTTGGTTCCAGTGTTATCATAGGACGCAACTTGGACCTGGCCTCCACTTGGACTATATGCCGTTGCATTCCATCCATAAGGGTAGTAGTTGATTGTAGTAGCAGGATCAAGTATGTTTTGACCAGGAACACCGCTATCGAAAGTTCCATTGACTGCATAGAGACGCTCAAGGTTTGTGATGTTTACTTCAGCCTGACTTCCAACCCAGTCATGGTCGTCATCCAGAGGTAGGTCATATCCTATGATTGGCGAGATGTCCGTTCTGGCGGACAAGGTTCCAGATGAAGAATAACCCCTGCGTTCAATTTCTATTGGTTGAAGAATTCCTACAAGTGGAACATGTTCAGAAACAATTTCGCCCTTGAGAGGTTCCAAAGGCGGGGAGGGGTTCGGGAAGTGCTGAAGGTTTTGATGCGAAGCCCTAGGGCCAGTTGATTGAGGAATAGATGCGCTACTAGTTATGAGTAGCATTAATGCAAGTGCTGCTAAGGTGAAGTATTTCTTCATGTAATTGCGCCTCGCATCTCGGAATGCAGTCTTATCCCTCGGATTGTAAATAGTACCAATTTGAAACTTATAAAAACGGTTTGTGGTGTGTACTATTTTCGTTT